>CALDYY010000088.1 GCA_937944245.1 uncultured Saprospiraceae bacterium
TGGCAAGGGTCTTCTCTGTGCTCCCAACGATATTCATTGTAGTAGCCATTAATACCATACCAATCGCCAAAGAAACCTTCCTCATCGTTGTAGTTCTCTTCCTCATATTCCAATGTTGTTAAATTTAAACTACTTTTGTCGAAATCTCCACAGAAGTAGGTGGCATATTCTGGTCGAAAACCAATTCTAACTTGATAAATGGCTTTGGGGTCATCATCAATCAGTGGTTTTAAATCAATGGCATATCTTGTCCAAGCACCATTAGCCTGACTGCTCATTTGAGTTAAATCTATTTTTTTACGCATGATGATACGCCCTACCCTTCTTAAATCATAGTTTCCATCCAAATCGTTGGTTTGTAAAAACTGTAAAATATTGTTATTGAACACTTTGAATATTTCCACTTCAACAGCATTCAAATTTACTGCATCAAAAGGAAAAATCAGTCCATTGCTATTGGGCAAAATCACACCATTGCCTACTAATTTCACTTTAGGCTTCACATCATCAAATTGCAGTTGCCAAATAGTAGCTTTTTCCATTCGCTTACCATTAATATTCTTTATGCCTTGCAGTACATTTATCGTTTTACTGCCCAAAACTCTTGAGGAAGGATATAGCCTGACTTGGTTACCATCCACCAAAAAGCGCAATCGCTCGTTGTAGCCACTTATGTTGATTAAGCCATTCAAATCTTGATCCGCCTGAATAGGGTCAGAAAAATTAATGGCGATGTATTGCTCTTCCGTTGCTGAATTTCTAACATCCATTACCGTAAATTCGTCCAATGAAGGTACAGTAAATGGCAAGCTAGCTTTTTGATTGGCTTCAATATTTTTCCCATCCCATTGTAAATCAACTGTTTTTCTTTCTTTTCCACGCTCTACATTATTGACAAGAAAAGTATGTGTCATCTGATTATCGGAATGCGACCATTCTACTGGTAGTGCCGCATTTGCTTGACGAGCTGCAAAAATTGCCTCCAATTCTTCGGCATTGACTACATCAGAAGTGTAGATAACTCCTGCAATTTTTTGTTTTGATAAATCAGAAAAATCTGCGGCGATAAGTCCATCCACTGCTACATCTATAAACTGCTCTCTAGTTTTAAAATTAAATTGGAATTTATCTGCACCAGAAGGTAAGTTGGCAAATAGTGGCTTTAAATCTACTGTTGCATTGTAAACAGTATTTGATTTTAGTGTTGTATTTGGAGTGAACTGTAAGGTTTGTTCGTCAAACCAAGTTACTTCACCACTCACAGCAGGAGTAATTTTAAGTAATCGCTCCAATCCTTTTTCCATCGTCGAAGCTACTGGTTGTGTGAAGCGTACTTTTATTGGATTTGCCTTAGAGATAATCCCAGAGGTGTAAGCATAAATATATGCGCTCAATTCTGGGGCAATAGCTGCACTAGCATAAGAAGCAGGTTTTTTATTACAAGCAAAAGATATGGTAATAAAAATTATCGCTGTTAATGAAGGAATAAATAGATTTTTTAAAGTCTTCATAATATTTAGTTTTAAAAGAAAGCGTTTTAGTTTTGTGAAATTTTTCAACATAA
The DNA here is from genome assembly GCA_937944245.1 of uncultured Saprospiraceae bacterium. Lineage (GTDB taxonomy): Bacteria > Bacteroidota > Bacteroidia > Chitinophagales > Saprospiraceae > JAAUTG01. The sequence goes on from CALDYY010000088.1 coordinate 1,565, forward strand.
CGCAACTGATTTAATGCTATATTGTTAGGCTGATGTTGTTAATTTGAGACAAAATAAGAAATACTGAAAATTCTATTTTAAAAAAAAATAAATGAGTGCGTTCTTACCGTTATTTCCACTTCAATTAGTCGCCTTTCCAGGTGAACAACTGAATTTACACATATTTGAGCCAAGATACAAACAATTAATTAAAGATTGTGAGGAACAAAGCATCACTTTTGGCATACCTGCTTTCATAGAAGGAAGAATCCAAGAATACGGTACAGAATTGGAATTAGTGAAGATTGAAAAGCGCTACGCTGATGGTCAACTTGATATTAGAACAGAAGGAATTGCTGTTTTTTTAGTGGAAGAGTTTTTTAGTAGAGCACCTGGTAAATTATATTCAGGTGCAAATATAAAACGCTTTCCATTAGAGATGGATAAGGATATAATACTAAGTCAAAAAATAATAGAAAAAATTGAAGTATTATATCAAACGATGAAAATTGATAAACCCATACCTTCCGTCTCTGAGTTTACTACATTTTCTGTGGCACATCATGTGGGATTCTCAATTCAGCAAGAATATGAATTATTGTGTATTCCTAGCGAGCAAGATCGTCAAGAGTACATGCTCCAACATCTAAATCAGCTAGTGCCTATTGTACAAGAAATGGAAGAATTGCGAAAGCGCGTTCAAATGAATGGGCACTTTAAAAATATTATTCCGCCAAATGTTTAGTAGTCTCGTATTACTATTCTCTAGGTTTAATATCTAGCATCAAAGAAATAATATGAGAATAGGTGTTGTTTTGATCGCCTAAATCAGTAAAAGCATAATCAATGGTTAGATTGGATAGTTTTAATCCAATACCAACGCTAGGTCGAGCAGTAAAAAAATCATTTCTTTCTAAATTGCTTTCTTTTTGAAATTGATTAACGCCAGCTCTCAAAAAAACAGCATTATTATAGGCTACTTCTAAACCCATAGCAGGATCAATACTAACAGGATTAGCAGAAATCAAGGTATTTCTACGACCATCTGTGGTAGCAATTAAATCAATTTCAGGCGTAACTTTTATCAATTTAAAATCAAATTGATAACCCACTCCCACAATTAATTGAGGTTTAGTCAATTCTACTGAACTAATTGGAATATCGTTGCCAGTAATGGCTAAAACTTGTTTTTGTTCATCGGTAAAAGCAAATGACCAAGCATTGAAAGTAGTGGTAACATCTCTTGCTATTGCCCCTAGTCGCCAATTATTTTTTCGGTATTGTGCAGATAAGTCTAATCCGAATCCCCAGCTATCCGCAAAAGAACCAATAATGCGACGCACCACTTTTATATTTCCGCCGACAGATAAATTCCCCTCATTTTTGGTAGCCATTTTACGAGCATAGCTCAGTAATACAGCATAATCTGCAGCAGAAAACGGTACAACGTTATCATAATTTATTGTTCCATCATCTTCAAATAAAGAAAGGGTGTTGGGAATATTATCAATACCAAATCGAACAAAAGAAAGCCCTACTCGACTTTTGCCATCTGTGAAGGGAATGCTCAAACCGACATAATCAAACTTACCTACTCCGGCGAACCATTCCGAGTGCATAGCACCTAGCTGCAAGCCAATTTCTGGATTCGTATTTACCAAACCTGCTGGATTCCAATACCCTGAACTCACATCATCCACGTTAGCGACTACGGCGTTGCCCAACGCATGAGCCTTTGCAGTAGCACCAATGGATAGAAATTCATTGCTATATTTTTGGGCGAAACCTAAAAACGGGAAGATAAGAAGCGTTAAAAACAAGCATAATTTCATTGATTCGCTTAATTTTGAATTGTAAAAGTAATATATAAATGATTGCCTTTGCAAAAAATGAATTACTTTTATTGAGTTTATAATTAAATTTTACACAAGATAGCAGTGAATAAAAGTAAGACTATAAAAGATTTTAAATATCTCTCGGAAGGTGTTATTGCTAGAGCAGCCATACCTTTTTTAAAAAATTATTATAAATATCGAGAAAATTTAATGGAAACACACCTAGAGGCAGGTATTAGTTTCAACATTGAATATGGAAAAAAGGCTAAAAATATTACGATTGATGGATTACTTTCTTATAGAAAAAAAGATGGAGATATATTTGAAGTAGCTGTGGAAGCTACTTCAAAAGAAAAAAGAGAAGAAGAAGTATTTTTTAAAATACAAAATACCTTATTGAATTTAGATGCAACGGCTGCAAGTACTACTATTGTTTCTATTTTATTTTCAATGCTATACATTAGCCGATGGATAGATTTAAGGTCATTAGGCTGGGGCATTCCCATTCTGATAGTTATATTTTTTACCAGCGTTCTTATTTTAATTTACAAATGGGTTTTCACTTATGTTTTTCCTTTTGTAGATCGTTACCACTACATACAAGCAGTTGAACAATTCAAACAATATCAAGCTGACGAACAATGGATTGCCGTTGGTGCAGATGTTTTTGAAAGTAAAAACGCCCCTGAATTAATGGAACTGAAAGACCAATGTATAAAAAGTGGATTTGGATTAATGGAAGTAACTGAAGACCTTGTTGTATCTATAATTATTGCGCCTTCACGTATTCCCATTCTCAGAAAAAGGCAAAAGTTAAATTTGACTATCTCCTCTGAAATTGCACAACGAATAGGAAGGAGTAAATTTCTAAAAATCTCAAATACCCTCTTAAGAAATAATAAATTAGATATTAGCTCTAAAATTAAAAAAAATATAACAAAAAATATTTACTTAAAAAAAGCTAGACGGATATGGGAACAGTGGCAGAAAAAAAACAATACGGAAACACCTAATTTTAGAAAAAAATATTACGGGCAAATACTAATTTCTTTTTTAAGTTTTTCTATAATAGGTACTATTTTATGGAAGGAACTCAGCGAGCCAGATGTCTTACAGATGAGTATGCAAGAGTACCTTATGGAACTAAATAACATAAAATATGACCTATGGAAAGCACCAGAAATAACAGTAGAAGACACACTCGACCAGCCCTACATTCAGCCTTTTGTAGCCATAGAAAGAGACTACATCAATACCCCCGAAGATCAGCCTTTATTTCTTTTAAGGAAAAAAGAAAAAAAATCGTTTTTTATTTTTCAGTCGCCAGAGCCTACTGTGAAAGAAATTCCTTTAGAAGAAAAAAATCAAGCAGATGGACTTTTTATCGTTTCAGAAGGAGTTATACAAGCTGAATATCCCTGCGAGCGTGTCATAGAAACCAACAAAGTATTCTATGCTATTCAACAAAGTATTCATAAAACATTAGTAGAGGCGATGGATCAAATAGATTCTATAAGCAGTCTCAATTTATCTACTAATATCTTTTGGTTAGGTTGTCTAAATATTAAAAATGATAGCTTTATTGTCTTCCTCAACCAGATTTATGATAATCAATCATTGGCTACATCAAATCTAATAGCGATTCAAGATATTTTCAAAAAAGAAAAAAAAGATATAAGCAGCATAAAAATTCGCATATTATTAAGAAGAGAAAAGGATTAAGGTAAATCATTTACCAGAACTCCATCCTTCATTTCTAGCTGGCGATCACTCATTCGAGCCAATTCAGCATTATGCGTTACGATGATGAAAGTTTGTTTAAAATCATCCCTCAACTTAAATAATAATTGATGTAACTCTTGAGAAGATTTTGAATCTAAGTTTCCTGAAGGTTCATCAGCAAAAACAACTGAAGGCTGATTCATCAAGGCACGTGCTACCGCTACACGCTGCTGCTCTCCTCCAGAAAGTTGTGTTGGTTTATGCGTCAAACGGTCTGATAAACCCAGATAATCTAGCAGTTCCGATGCTCTTTTTTGTGCTTCTTTTTCGTTCTTTTTCTGTATAAGCGCAGGCATAATCACATTTTCTAAAGCGGTAAATTCAGGTAGCAAATGATGAAATTGGAAAACAAAACCAATATTTTGATTTCTAAAATCAGCTAATTGCCTTTCTGAAAGTTTACTAATTTCTACATTATTAATTTTAAGACTTCCACTATCTGCGCGGTCTAGTGTACCCAGTATATGCAGTAAAGTCGTTTTACCAGCACCTGATTTCCCAATGATAGAAATAAATTCTCCCTGCTGAATAGTTAAATCTACACCTTTTAAAACAGCCAATTCTTTATAAGATTTTTTAATTCCTCTTGCCTCAATCATAAATTTATATTTTTTAGTTTTTTTAGCGATTAAAATATAATCTTTCCCCCATTTTCGTGGTGTCTATATTTCCATTGTGATAAGCTAAATGCCCACTCACAATAGTAGTTTTTACCTTCCCTCTAAAAGTATGTCCCTCAAATGGCGACCAAGCACATTTATAATAAATATTCGATTTATTTACTTTCCATGTTTTGTTAACATCAAATAAAACAATATCTGCCCAATTACCCTCTTCTAAAAAACCACGCTCTCGAATATTAAAGCAAATAGCCGGAGCATGACACATTTTTTCTATAATACGTTCTAATGTTATTTTTCCTTTATGATAATATTCCAACATTACATTTAAAGAATGTTGAACTAAAGGTACACCAGATGGCGCATTCCAATAGTTTTGTTGCTTCTCGTCCCATGTGTGTGGCGCATGATCAGTAGCAATAATATCTAAGCGGTTGTCCAATAATGCTTCAAATAAAGCCACTTGATGAATAGGTTCTTTTATAGCTGGATTGCACTTTATCTGTGTACCTAATGTCTTATAAAAATCACTATTAAAATATAAATGATGGACACAAACTTCTGCAGTAATTTTTTTCTTTTCCAAAGGTAACTCCGATTGAAATAAAGACAATTCGTCCGCAGTAGAAATGTGTAAAATATGTAATCTAGTATTATTTTTTTTTGCCAATTCAACTGCCAAATTCGAAGAAATATAGCACCCTTCCACACTTCTAATCATTGGATGCATTTCGACTGGCACATTATCACCATAGATTTCCTTATATTTTTCTACATTTTTCTTTATTGTATTTTCGTCTTCACAGTGCGTTGCTATTAACATAGATACACCCAACTTGCCTTCAGGAGCATTACTAAAAATAGCTTCTAGTGTTTTGGGATTATCCACTAACATATTGCCTGTACTTGAACCCATAAAAATTTTGATACCGCACATATTTTCTGGATTAGTCCGTAGCACCTCGTCCAAATTATCGTTGGATGCACCCATGAAAAAAGAGTAGTTTGCCAAAGAAGTAGCTTCCGCTATTTGATACTTTCTTTCCAGTTCCCATTGCGTCAATGCAGGTGGATTGGTGTTAGGCATTTCCATGAAAGAAGTTACACCGCCTACTACCGCAGCAACTGATTCAGAGGCAATATTTGCTTTATGAGTCAAACCTGGCTCTCGAAAATGTACTTGATCATCAATGATGCCAGGCATAGCATATTGTTGATGTGCGTTGATTTCTATATTGGCTAAAATGTCAACAATAGGTGCAATTTTTTCAATTCGACCATTTTTGATGAAAATATCACCAGATTCAATTTTTCCTCGATTTATAATTTTAGCATCTTTAATCAGGATAGATTGCATAGAACAGTATTTTTTACTTTTGTGCTTCAATATAACATTCAAGCAATGCAAAGATTCAAAAAGATTGGCATACTAGGTGGCGGTCAATTAGGAAAAATGCTCATTCAAGCAGGAATAAATTGGCATTTACCGATTTACGTACTTGAAAAAGAAGCTAATGCCCCTGCCGTGCCTTACGCAACGCAGTATGTGAAAGGCGACTTCAATAACTACGAAGATGTTTATCAATTTGGAAAGAAAGTGGATATACTAACTATCGAAATCGAGCATGTTAATATAGCTGCACTTCAACAACTAAAAGCAGAAGGAAAGGTCATCCATCCCGAACCTGATAAGTTAGCTATCATCAAAGACAAAGGCTTGCAGAAGTTATTCTATCAACAACGTGGACTGCCAACTGCTGATTTCCAGCTATTTAATAGCAAAGAAACTATTGAGTTAGCTTTAAAAGAAGGAAAACTACACTATCCTTTTGTTCAAAAGACAAGAACTGAAGGCTACGACGGTAAAGGGGTAACTATTATTCGCTCTGCTAAAGATAAGCTACTCGACGGAGCAAGTGTAGTGGAACACATGATAGAGATGGAGCAGGAACTAGCTGTTATTGTCGCTCGAAATGAAAGAGGAGAAAGAAGTGCTTTTCCCGTAGTGGAAATGGCTTTCAATCCAATAGCTAATTTGGTAGAGTTCTTAGTTTGCCCTGCCAGAATCCCTGAATCTGTTGCACAGCGGGCGATAGCTTTAGCCCTAGCCACTATTGAAGCCTTTGAAATTTGTGGTTTACTTGCAGTTGAAATGTTTTTGACCAAATCTGGCGAACTACTCATCAATGAAGTAGCCCCTAGACCACACAATAGCGGGCATTCTACGATAGAAGGTTGCTACACCTCACAATATGAACAACATTTAAGAGCTATTTTGAATCTTCCATTGGGAAGTACCCAAATAAAACAGCCCTCTATCATGCTAAATTTGCTGGGTGAACAAGGGCATAAGGGACCAGCTCACTATCAGGGTTTAGATGAATGCCTTACCATGCAAGGAGTTTATGTTCATTTGTATGGAAAAATGCAAACGCATCCTTTTCGCAAAATGGGTCATATCACCATAACCCATCCAGATATTGAAACGGCTATCCAAAAGGCAAATCACCTTAGAAAAATCGTAAAAGTGATTAGCCAGTAAACCAGTCTATCTAGCCCACTTTCGGGTATTAATCATAGGTTTAGGATAATTTGCTCCTATTTTTACTCGGATGGCGTTTTGTTCATCGAAACTCATACGGTCTGGAGCATGAATTTTATCCACTGGAACATCTGCAAGTTCAGGTAGCCAGAGCTTTACATATTCCCCTTTGGGGTCGTATTGATGAGCTTGTTTCAAAATATTGAAGTAGCGGTCTTCTCTTGGGTCGCTGCCCACACCTGCAACATAATTCCAGTTACCCCAATTACTAGCAGGATCATAGTCTATCAACATAGATTCAAAATATTCCGCCCCCATTTGCCAATTCACTTTCAAATCTTTCACTAAAAAACTAGCTACATTCTGTCTTCCCCTATTCGACATGAAGCCTGTATATTTCAATTCCAACATATTGGCATCAATAAAAGGAATACCTGTTTTTCCCTCTATCCATGTATCGAGTAAACGATAATCATTTCGGAGTGAAGTATCTTCTTCGCCTTTTGTACCTCCTTTCTTGAAAATAGCATTTCCATATTTTTTAGCCATCAATCGGAAAAAATCGCGCCAGAGTAACTCAAAAAATATCCAATAGGTAGATTTATTTGCCCCTCTTTCTTGCTCATATTTTTTGAGTTCCTGATAAATCTTCTTAGGAGAAAGGCAACCTTGCGACAACCATGCCGAAAACTTTGTAGAGTAATCCCCGCCAATCAAACCGTTTCGAGTTTCTTTATAATCTTGCGCTAAATCAGTCTCCCAAAGATAATATTGCAGTCGCTCTAGTCCAGCACTTTCTCCACCTTGATAAGGTAGCACACTTCGTTCATCAAATTCATAAGAAGAATGCCCGAAATCTTCAATGCTAGGAATTTTACCAGTTTCCAAAGGTTCAGAAAGAGACTTTAGATTAGTAGGTGAAGGCAGTGGCTTTCTTATATCAACAGAGCGTTCCACTTCTTTTCGGTATTGCGTAAATATGTCGGGAACATGCGCAACAGGGAATGGTAAATCAGCAGTATAAAAAAGCATTTTACCTCTGCAATAGCGCATTTCTTTGCTCATTGACCATAAGTTCTCCTCTAATTTATCCTGTACTTTAACCTCTTCATAAGTACGCTCTCGATTACAGAATACCCAATTTGATTTTGTAATTTGTGCAATATTGAAAACTTCTTCTTCAGGCTTTCCTACACGCACATAAAGTTCACTACCTAATGCTCGCAAGGAATCTCTTAAATCATGAACACTTTCAATAATAAATTTAGCCCTATGTACACCTGTTTTTTTGAATCCAAATTTTGTTTCGCCTTCAAATACTCTAGTGTCAAAAACATAGACAGGAATCACCTCATCTGCTTCTCTCAATGCTTCTGTCAATGCTTCATTATCGTGCAAGCGCAAATCTTGTCTGAACCAAACTACTGCTCTTCTGTGACTCATAAATAATTGTTCTTTTCCTTTCAACTTACAACAATAGCCTTAGTTTTTAGTTGTAAAAATCAATGCGTTTCGATGTGTAAAAAAGTGCTACAAAAAAGGAACTAAAATGGCGTAAAAACCTTTTTAAAGGCGCAACTTGTTAATCAAAATGAGATAAAAATTAAATTTGGTAAATGGATATTGAGCAAATAAAAAACGAACTCACTTTTCGTACTGCCAAAAGTTCTGGCAGTGGCGGTCAGCATGTTAACAAGGTGGAAACCAAAGTAGAGTTAATGTTTGATGTTCAGCAGTCAAAAGGGCTTTCTGAAACGGAAAAGGCTTTGGTCAATGAACAGCTAAAAGCCAAAATCAATAAGTTAGGCGTATTACTGATTGCAGTAGAGGAAGAACGCTCGCAACTAAAAAATAAGGAAATTGCTATACGTCGTTTCACACAACTAATAAAAAAAGGAATTAAGCCTCCCAAAGTTAGAAAGTACAAACCAGTGGTAGCAGACGAAAAAAGTAGGCTACAATCAAAACAAAAACAGGCAGAAAAAAAGTCATTTCGCCGAAAAGTGGATTTACCTCCTACTATGGAATAATTTTTTCAATGGGCATCACCAAAATATCCTCTGCACCCAATAATTTTAGAGGCTGAATGATTTCCCAAAATTCTGTTTCATTCATCACTGCGTGAATAGCAACCCAATTTTCTTGCGCTAACGGCATAACTGTTGGACTTTTTACGCCTGGCAATAAATCCTTAATAGCTTCCAGTTGATGTGCGGGTGCATTGAGCAAGACATATTTTTTGCCTTTTGACCCCATAACGGCTTCAATCCTGAACAGCAGTTCATCCACAATAGCTTGCTGCGAGGCTGTTAAATTTTGGTTGGCAATTAATACGGCTTCTGAGCGAAGCACAATTTCTACTTCTTTCAAGCCATTACTTATCAAAGTGCCACCTGTGCTTACAATATCAAAGATACCTTCTGCTAGACCAATATTTGGTGCAATTTCAACAGAACCACTAATTTGATGAATATCGGAATTTACTCCTTTCTGCTGAAGATATTGCGATAAAATATTTGGATAAGACGTAGCAATACTTTTGCCTTCAAAAAAACTCGTTCCTGTATATTCTTTTTCTTTAGGAATAGCTAAGGACATTCGGCATTTAGAAAAGCCTAGTCTTTTCACCAAATTCACTTTTTTGTTCATTTCAGCAGCTACGTTCTCCCCCACAACACCTAGATGCGCTACTTGATCTTCTACATATTGCGGAATATCGTCATCTCTAAGCAAGAGAATATCAATCGGCAAACCTTCTGCACTAGCTAATAATGTGCGTTGGTTAATGTCATAGCGAATGCCGCAATCTGCGAGTAGTTGGGTTGATTTTTCGCTTAGTCTCCCCGACTTCTGGATAGCTATTCTCAATCGAGTGCTCATTGTCCAATTTTTATTTGGCAGCAAAGATAGCAGTAGGATTGACAAGAAAAAGGAATTGTAGTTTAATTTTACTAATCAGTAACAACGAAGAGTTTTAACAATCTGTTTCTTAAAGCCAATGAAATTGAACACTAAGTAAGTAGCTATTAATCTTGTTTTAACTCATCGGTTTTTTTGACTAACATTTACGCTAAACTTATTCCAAAAGACAAAAAGAAAGGAAACGAATAAGCCAACAAAAGCAGTTTGATTTATTTCCTTTACAAAGTGAAAATTATTTTCGGCAAGTAAATAATAATGAAAAACATATTTCAATAAAAAAATACCACCAAAAAAAGCAAACCAAAGTATTAACCAACTTTTTACTTTTCTCATCATCCTAACTAAAATAAGCTTTCAATCACTTTTTCTTCGTTGATACCTTCGGCTTCAGCTTTGTAGTTGCGTACAATGCGGTGGCGAAGTACATACTTAGCAATGGCTTGTACATCTTCAATATCAGGTGAATATTTTCCGCGAATGGCAGCATGGCATTTTGCGCCTAGCACCAAATACTGTGAAGCGCGTGGACCAGCCCCCCAAGAAATATAATTGTTCACCATATTTGTTGCGCGAGCCGTATTAGGTCTAGTTTTAGTTGCCAAACTAACAGCATATTCTAGCACATTATCGGCAATAGGAATTTTTCTTACCAGTTGTTGGAAGAACATAATTTGTTCTCCATTCAAAATATGATTTAAGTTATAATTAATCACCTTTGTTGTGCCTTTCACCACTTCAATTTCTTCTTCATAACTAGGATAATCCAACGGTATGTTAAACATGAAGCGGTCTAATTGTGCCTCTGGAAGTGGGTAAGTTCCCTCTTGTTCAATTGGGTTTTGGGTAGCCAATACAAAAAAGGGTGCAGGCAAAACATGACGAATACCATTGACGGTTACAGAACGCTCTTGCATGGCTTCCAGCAAAGCAGCCTGCGTTTTGGGTGGCGTTCTATTGATTTCATCTGCCAAAACGATATTGGCAAATAAAGGTCCTTTACTAAACTGAAATTGACGATTTTCTCCAAATATTTCCGAGCCTGTAATATCCGTTGGCATCAAATCTGGCGTAAACTGGATTCGTTTGAAATCCAAATCTAACACTTCTGCTATTGTACTGACTAGCAATGTTTTAGCCAAGCCAGGAACACCGACTAACAAGCTATGCCCGTTGCTAAAAAGGGAAATGATAACTGTTTTCAACACTTCGTCTTGCCCGATAATCACTTTTCCGATTTCCTGTTTTAAATCTTTGTATGACTGCGCTAAGCTATCTACTGCCTCCACATCAGACCTATAAGCTACTTGATTCATATATGAATTTTGAATTTGTGTATTTTTTAAACTTGTATTTATCGTCGCAGTATTTGTTGGTAGCCAACGAATAAAGCCTTAACGAAGTTACTAGAGAAATCGTTTAGTCGCAGGTATCTGAATTTTCACTGTTGTAGCGTTATGCTGTTGTTGTTTTCCAATTTTTCTGCTCTGATTCTGGCATTTTACAGGCTTCATCTGCTTTTTTACCACAAACTGTGCATTCACCAATTTGATTTTTTAACATTGGATTATTGGTGGCACAAGTACCACGAAACTCTTGCCTAGTAAAGATATAACGAATATTAATAAGTAAAAAAGACACTAAGAAAACACCAAAAATGATAGATAAAACATATAAAAATTCCATTGTAATAATTTTAAATGAGCAGAATGCTTAATTTTTCTTAGATAAACATTAAAAAAGCCCTATAAAATGCAATAATAAAAACTTTAAATGAAAACAGAAGGTAATCACTCAAAGTTTTACCTTTACACAAACGATTTATTAGTTATGTCCAACACTTTACAATCCAAGTTAGATGCTTTTGCCCAATTATTAACCATTATGGATGAATTGCGCGAGCAATGCCCTTGGGATAGAAAACAAACATTTCAAAGCCTCAGAAACTTAACCATTGAAGAAACTTATGAATTGGCGGATGCCATTTTAGAGGAAGACGTAGAAGGCATCAAAGAGGAAATTGGTGATTTGATGTTACATCTAGTTTTTTACGCAAAAATTGCAAGTGAGCAAAATGCGTTTGATATTGCCGATGCACTGCAAGCAGTTTGCAAAAAATTAATCAATCGCCATCCACACATTTACGGCGATGTGAAGGTGGAAAACGAAGAACAGGTAAAGCAAAACTGGGAGCAACTTAAGCTCAAAGAAGGTAAAAAGTCTGTATTGGCAGGCGTTCCTAAGTCCTTACCAGCAATGGTAAAAGCCTATCGTATGCAAGAAAAAACAAAACAAGTAGGTTTTGAATGGGAGAATGAGGAGCAAGTTTGGCAAAAAGTGGAAGAAGAAATGAATGAATTTAAAGAAAATATTCAAAATAATGCGCCACATGAGGCTATCGAAGAAGAGTTTGGCGATGTGCTATTTTCACTCATCAACTATGCGCGCTTTAATCATATTGACCCCGAAACGGCACTAGAGCGTGTCAATCAAAAATTCAAACGAAGATTTGAATACATTGAAGTAAATGCAGATAAACCATTGATGAACATGACTTTAGAGGAAATGGATAAGCTATGGGATGAATGTAAATTACAAGAAAAGAAGCACATATTAAATAAAAATTAAGTATGCTGGGAAAACAATTTTGCACTACATTTGTACTTTGAAAATAAATGAAGCCCTTAATTCATCAAAACCAAAGTTGTGCCTTTCATGTTTGTATGCATGATTTAGTACCATAAGGTTAACAAAATAAACTGGTCAATGTAAAGCCAATGTGCTATTAGGTTGCCAGAAAAATTAAAAATTATTGATGAAAAAAATACAGTTAGAAATAGTAGCACTTTCACACAGTGTAGCCCAATCACAAAACTATGCTGTTGTACTAGGAGAAAAAAACGGCTCAAGAAGATTACCTATCGTTATTGGAGGGTTTGAAGCACAAGCTATTGCCGTTGCCATGGAGCGCATGGTTCCTAATAGGCCACTTACACACGATTTACTAAGAAACATATTGCAAATATATCATGTGGATTTGCAAGAAATAATTATTAATGACCTTCACGAAGGCATTTTTTATGCACAACTCATCTGCCTACAAAATGGTCAACTCAAGGAAATTGATTCCCGTACTTCGGATGCTTTGGCAATGGCAGTCCGCTTTGAATGCCCTATCTACACTTATGAATCCATACTAGAGCGTGCAGGTGTAGTGCTAGAGGTAGCAGAAGAAAATGTAAGTGAAGAAAATAGTGCCGAAGCGAAAGCAGTAAGCAAAAAGACAACTAAACGTTCAAAACGCCTTTCTGCTTATTCTGTTAGCGAATTACACCAAATGCTAAACGAAGTATTAGAAAATGAAGACTATGAGCGCGCAGCCGAAATCAGAGATGAAATCAATAAAAGAGAACAATAACACTTTTCGTTGATGTTCTTACTAGCCTTTTTAGGCTAGTTCTAAATCGAATACCTACGGCTATCTAGTTTTAGTAGAACGGCTACCATTACTGTAAAAGTAAATAGAGAAGACCCTCCCTTACTGATAAAAGGTAAAGGAACACCAATGGTAGGAACTAGCCCCATAGTCATCCCAACGTTAATGAACACATGAAAGAAGATGATTCCAGCAATACCATAGGCATAAATTCGAGAGAAATTGGAACGCTGCCGTTCGGCAATAAATAAAATACGGAGCAACAGCGCAAGGAAAACACCAATTAATCCTAAGCTGCCTATAAAACCGTGCTCTTCACCTATGGTACAAAATATAAAATCAGTAAGTTGTTGTGGTACATAATTTAGTTTTGTTAATGTACCTTGAAAAAGTCCCTTCCCCGTAACCCCTCCAGAGCTAATGGCTAATTTTGATTGAATGACATTATAAAGTGGACCTTTTGGGTCGCATTTTTCAGGGCGCAACCACATGTAAATTCGTTCCTGCTGATAAGGTTTTAAGAAGTTATCAAAAGCGTAGTCTGCTGAATAAATAATTCCTATACTCAACAAAAGTGCCATCACTGTGAATGTAATAATTCTAGCCTTTTTGTTGACATAGTGTACCGTAGCTAAAATAGATAGAATAATACTATTGGAGAGTAGAATAAATTTCCAAGAATTTTCACCCCAAAAGTAAAAGGAAAAAAATAGCACAATAATAGCACTGACAATCCAGTAAAATCTAGTCTTAAAAAGTGTAGTCAGTATTGTTGTAGTTATACCTATCAGACCTAAAGTTACGATATTAACATCATCAACAGCTAGGGTAATCACTAGGATAATCGCCGCGACCAAGCCAACACCAATATAAGTAAATGAGAAACCTTCCCTATACAACAAAATAAAAAACGACACAAATATAAGTGCTGAACCCGCATCTGGTTGGAGTAAGATTAATCCAGCAGGTAAAAAGATTAATCCTAGAATTATGACTAAATTTGAGGAACGTTTAATATCTGTATTGTAAGCACCTAAATAACTGGCTAAAGCTAAACTAGTAGCAAATTTGGCAATTTCTGACGGCTGGAATCCAAAGCTGCCTATGCGAAACCACGATGTATTCCCTCTTACTTCAACGCCGAAAAACAATACCAGTACCAGTAGAATAATGGATACCAAATAGATAGGAAAAGCAGAAATTTGCCAAAATTTCCAGTCCACAAGTTGAATAACTGCTAGAGCGAAAAGAGAGATACCTACCCAAATAATTTGATTACCAGCAGCAGTTTTCAAAAAAGCACTATAACTCGTAATAGGGTCATCGCTTATAGTAGTAGCATAAATCATTAATGCACCAAGCGCCACTAATGCAAAGTACATGGAAAGTAAAATATAATCTATTTTCTTTGAACGTTCACCTCTTGAGGTCATGCGGCTAATTCTCTCGATTAGAAAATTAAATCTATTGGACTAATGCCATTATCGAATGATATTAGCGCACCATTGTAGTCTTTTCTGATGATGTTCCAAAGTCGGTAAGCATCTAATTTACTTTCAAAAGCACCAGCACGCAAAATATAATTTGGTCTATCATGTACCCAATCTACAGAAATATTTGGATAAGTGTACTGAAATTCGCGTTGTGTTTTTTCTAACTGTAATCTATCTCGCGTAGCAAAGATTTGAATACGATAACCAGACATTTTTTTCATGCTTCTGTTCGCCTCCACAAAACGTTCCATCATAGCAGTAATATCCGCGTTCTCGTTTATAGATACTTGAGAGAAAGCGTACACACTTATGAACGAACAGCATACAAACAATGTGACTATTTTTTTCATTTTTAATTACTTTACACAAAAATACAGTGGGAAATCGAGATTACCTAATTCAGCAAACTAATACTTTGCGAGCTACCTAACCTATTAGCACCCAACTCTAGTAGTTGACGTGCTAACTCTGGCGTTCTTATGCCACCCGAAGCCTTGATTTTTATATGCTTATGCAAGTGCTGACGCAAGAGCATAATGGTTGCTTTAGTTGCCCCTTTTCCATTAACACCTGTCGAATTTTTAACGAAATCAACACGTGCTTCATTGCATATAGTGCATAACTGAATAATCTCAGATTCATCCAACAATCCTGTCTCCAGGATAACTTTAATAATTTTTCCTTTTAATTGAACGGCTGTACAAAGACTATTAATTTCATTTTTAACGTAATTCCAGTCCCTGTCTTTGACAGCGCAGAGATTAATTACTACATCAAACTCATCTGCACCATGTTCGATGGCACGGCGAATTTCTTCTACTTTAGAAGCTAAACCAGCATAACCAAAAGGGAAACCAACGACAGTCGCGATAGCAATATTTGTGCTTTCGAGTTGTCTTTTTGCTAGACTTACGAAATAAGGTGGAATGCAAACTGCTTTAAAATGGTACTGAGTAGCTTCATTACAAAGTTGAATAATTTCTCTTGACGTAACATCTGGTCGTAGTAAAGTGTGGTCTAGGAAATGGGCTATCTCCATATAGCAGCGTGTTGGTTATAATTTGTTAAATATTAAAATGTAATACGCACATGAATCATAAATGTTTAAAGCATTCTCCTTCATAAGAAAAAAATATAAACTATACCAATCCGAATAATTTCAATAGGCTCAGGATTTAGTGAAGCTATTAGGAAATTAGGCATAATCTTAATTATTGATAATCAACTGATTCGAGTATTACATTAAAGATAATTTCAGTATTCAAATTACACGGAAAACAAGAATATTTATTTGTTTTATCTACATGAAAAACTACAAAATTATTCGATTGGCAGATACAATCCGACTGCGCCAATAGTTTGATTCTAATAAATTTTCAATCACCACACCACGAGAAGTGGTCGCATGAATGATTATGATGTCTTTATCTTTTCTTTCTAGCACCAATGCGACGTGTCCAACTGTTTTTTTGTTGTGTGTGAAGAAAATCAAATCCCCTGTTTCTACTTCTTGCAGTTTTATTTTTTTGCCTTGCTTAGCTTGTTCGCTAGAACTACCTTGCAAAAGAATGCCATTTTTACTCATCACATAATAGGTAAAGCCTGAGCAATCAAAACCTTTTGGTGTTTTTCCACCATAATGATAAGGTGTACCTTTAAATCTAACAGCAAAATCTGCTATATTTTTTTTAAGTTGAGCTATCTCCTTTTTCTCTTTATTCGATACAGGCGAAGTAGTTACTTTTTCCTCTTTTTTGGGTGTGTTTGCTTTTTCTACTTTGGTCAAAATAGTTTTAGGTGCATCTAATTCACCTAATTCATAAACTGTAATCAAATCCAATAACGTTTTAATCTCTATTGCTGGATAGCCCGCTTTTCTCAATTCTTTAATCCAAAGCGTGGCATCTGTATTGGATTGCTCAAAAAGATACTTGAAACGCTTATCGTTTTTCAGCCAAGTATTGTGCTGCACAAAACTTTGTGAAGCTGCATCAAATTTGCGATAGCAAGCATTACTCAAATCTTTGTCGCTCATTTCATCCTTTTTATACACTTTCTTTCCTGACCAATTTACATCAGTAGATGGAAGGTTCTCATCGCATTTCAAAGCAAAATGATTATTGGCTTTTTTTGCCAAGTAGCTTTGACCACTATTAGTCAGATGAATAGCCAAAGCCATTTGCACACTTGCAGGAACACCAGTGCGCTGCATTTCCGCACTAGCAATAGCTTTGTATGCCTTGATGTAATCCTGAGTAGTAATGGAAGCAAACGATACGTTTGTAAAGAACAAGCACCATCCTAATGTGCTGAAAAATAATGTTTTCATAGCTGAGTGTTTTGATTGAGTGATGTGTAAACATTTTTTACATCAGACGCCGAATAGCAAAAGGACATTGCTTAAAAGATGGGATGTTACCTGTTAATTAAAATATAAATGAATACTAAATAATTTTAACAATATATTATTCCAATCTTAATGTTATTTAATATATTGATAATCAGCAATTTAATGGACTGGGAAAATATCAGTCGCCAATGCCAAAGATTGCTGAAAAGCAGATTCATCTAACTTAAGATGAGTCGTTGTTTCCAAAAAATAGTTTATCATATGTTCAGTAGGCATATTGCCTGTGAGTTCATCCTTTGCCATTGGACAGCCACCATAACCTTTGATTGCTCCATCAAATCTTCTGCAACCACTTTGATAAGCAGCCTCAATTTTTTCCCGCCAAGTGGTCGGTGTAGTATGCAAATGTGCTCCTACTTCTACGTTTTTGTGAAGTGGTAATAGATTAGAAAACAAGTAAGTAATGCTATCTGGGTTAGACACCCCAACAGTATCAGACATTTGTAAAATGGAAACCCCCATTTCTACCAAGCAATTCGTCCATTTTTGCACAATTTCCACATTCCAAGGGTCTCCGTAAGGATTGCCAAAGCCCATTGAAATATATACAACTAACGTTTTTTTGCTTTGCTCACAAATCTCCTGAATTTTTGCCACACGCTTCAACGACTGTTCAATAGTAGCATTCGTATTTCGGATTTGAAAGGTCTCCGAAATGGAAAAAGGATAGCCCAGATAATTAATTTCCTCGAATTGAGCCGCATCACTAGCACCTCTTTCATTTGCCACTATCGCTAATAACTTAGTAGAAGTCTGACTCAAATCCAGTTGTTTTAAAACTTCTGCGGTATCGCGCATTTGTGGTATTGCCTTTGGCGAAACAAAACTACCGAAATCAATCGTATCAAAACCTACTTCCAAAAGTTTATTAATGTAAGCTACTTTTTTATCCGTAGGTATAAAAGATTCAATTCCCTGCATGGCATCTCTTGGGCATTCTATTATCTTAAGCATCTTTATTTAGATTCTATTTGGTATCAAAACTTATTTTTAATAAACTATCAAAACATTGGTCTGTTTCATTACAAAATTAAATTTCGTATGACAAAGTATAAAGGTCTATTCACCTTCATCGGCTTCTTGCTCTTTATTTATGGAATGCTTGCCATAGTATTAAGTTTGATTGGGGCTAAACTTTCTTTCTTAGTTTGGCTAGATGCCAAAAGTGCATTATTTGGATTTGTCATGAAAATTCTGATGATTCTGTCAGGTGTTGTTATTGTGTATTTGGCGAGAACAGATTTCTCGGGCGAAGAACCTATTTAGTAATACGAGCATTATAAATTTTTTTTTATAAACTAAACTTTGCTCCACTTGAAAATATTAATGGTCTGTTTGGGAAATATTTGCCGTTCCCCTTTAGCGGAAGGCATTTTGAAGGAAAAAATAAAAGCCTATCAACTAGATTGGCAAGTAGATTCTGCTGGCACAGGCTCGTGGCATATCGGTTCGCTGCCCGATTATCGGTCTATTGCCATTGCCAAAAAGTATAACATGGATATTACCTATCAAAAAGCTAGACAAATTAAACACAAGGATTTAGATAGCTTTGACCTTATTTTAGTGATGGATTACGAAAACTACCGAGATGTGATGAAAATGGCAAGCAATGACCAACAAAGAGAGAAGGTAAAGCTAATTATGGATTTTGTCTATCCTGATAGACAAATAGATGTACCCGACCCCTACCGCAATGATGACGGCTTTGAGCAAGTATTTGAAATGCTTGACGAAGCCTGTGAAAAAATAATAGAACTTTACCAAAAATGACATACACCAGCATTGACCTTGCCGATACCATTGTAGCATTGGCTACGCCTACGGGAGTAGGTGCGATTGGGATAATTCGCCTATCGGGGAAAGAGGCAATTAGTCTTGTAAATAATGTATTTACAGGTAAAAACCTATTACAGCAAAAAAGCCATACGCTCCATTATGGAAGCATCAAAACCCACGATGGCGCAATTATAGATGATGTTTTGGTCAGCCTTTTTATTGCACCTAAAAGCTACACCAAAGAAAATGTGGTAGAAATTTCTTGTCACGGTTCGCCCTACATCATTCAGCAACTTTTGGAATTGTTGATTGCTAAAGGTGCTCGATTAGCGCAACCAGGAGAATTTACGCAGCGCGCTTTCTTGAACGGACAATTTGACTTATCGCAAGCCGAAGCAGTTGCTGATTTAATTGCATCGCATTCTGCCAAATCCCACGAAATTGCTATGCGCCAAATGCGTGGCGGCGTATCCAATGAAATTCAAAAATTGAGGCAAGAACTCATTGATTTTGCTAGCCTAATCGAATTAGAACTGGACTTTGGCGAAGAAGATGTCGAGTTTGCCAATCGCGAGGATTTAAAGCAAAGTGTTCATAAAATCAATCGGTTTATTCAATCGCTCATCCGTTCTTTTCAGTTGGGTAATGCCATCAAAAATGGGGTAACAACCGTTTTAGCAGGTCGCCCAAATGCTGGTAAATCCACATTACTCAACGCTTTACTCAATGAAGAGCGCGCCATTGTTTCTCCCATTGCAGGCACTACACGCGATACGATTGAAGAAACGCTCAACATCAATGGCATTTTATTTCGCTTGATTGATACCGCAGGCATCCGAGCAGCACAAGACCAAATTGAAGCACTTGGCGTGGAAAGAACCCTCGAGAAAATACAACAATCTGCCATCGTCGTTTATGTTTTTGACGTGATAGAAACACCTCCCGATGAAGTCGCTCAAGATATTCACCAGTTATTCACCGACCATACCAATTTGTTATTGGTCGCTAACAAAATGGACTTAAACCCTTACACCAAATGGGAACATTATGCCGAAGCCTTAGCCAAAGTCAACTGCAACATCACTCCACCCCAATTCATTCCCATTTCTGCTATCAATCAAATGAATATAGAATACCTCAAAGAATGCCTATCTAACAATGTGTTGCAAGAACAACTGGAAACCGATGTCATTATCTCCAACCTGCGCCATGTGGAAGCCTTGCAAAAAGCATATTCCAGCTTAGAGGCAGTATTGACAAGCATGGCACAGGGGATTACTTCCGATTTTATAGCAATGGATATTCGTCAAGCGCTATTTCATCTCGGCAGCATCACGGGAGCGATTTCTTCTGACGACCTGTTGAGCAATATCTTTAGCCGTTTTTGTATCGGAAAGTAGTGCGATTGTTGTTTTTCTACGAAAAAACTTGATAGGTGCTTTTATAACTATTGCGTTTATCACTCGTAAAACGGGAATAAACGCAATAGCTGATGCTGAAGGCAACTAAAATCTTTCATAAAGAAGCATACAGAATTAAGGTAGATTTTCCTTATAATCAGGCATTTATCAACCTGCTTCGCCAGATAGATGGAGCAAAGTGGAGTCAAACCCATCGGGCTTGGCATATTCCTTACACCAAAGCAGCTTTTGATCAACTGAAGTCGCTGTTCCCTGACATGGTGGTCAATAAAGAGAAGGAAGATAAAGAACACGCGATAGAAAAACTGCCACCTACCATCCCTTCAAATGTTGAAGAAAAAACTGCGCTACCTCAAGTTTCTTCTATTATAGTTGAAGTAATTGGCAGAAAAATTATTTTAAAACTCCCTAAAAATGAATTAGATACGAAGTTTATTTTGACCTTGCGATTTTCTAAATGGGACAAAGCACAGAGGGTTTGGATAATTCCTAACTATCCTGACAATTTAGAACTCATCAAAGCATATTTTAAAGATAGAATTTCAAAAATTACCATTCATAAGGAAATAGCAATACAAACAGGTAAAGAAACGACACATAAAATAGCAGAAAAAGATATCTTGGTCATTAAAACCAAAACAAAAAGATTGAAATTGATTTTTGGATTTAACAAAGCATTGACTTTGGCGATTAAAAAAATGCCTTTTTGGTCGTGGGATAGCAAAAATAAATGGTGGACAATTCCTTTTTCTGACGCTTTATTTACTCAAATTCAAGAAATTGCAACACAACAAGGACTAAACTTTCGCTATGAGGAAGAGGCAATAACGTCCAATAAAATAGCTCGCAAAACGGAATATGATGTACTCAACTATCGCCCTTGTCCTGAAAATATGATATTGAAACTTAAAGAATTGAGGTACAGCGAGCGGACTATCAAAACGTACAAAAGCCTTTTTGAAGAATTTATCAACCATTATCCTACCACAGAAATTGATAAAATAGACGAACAGAAAATCATTGCCTTTTGTCAGTACTTGGTGATAGACCGCAAAGTATCCGCCTCTTACCAAAATCAGGCAATTAATGCAATTAAGTTTTACTATGAACGTGTACTGGGTGGACAGCGCAAATTTTATTTCTTACAAAGACCTGATAAAGAAAAGGCACTTCCTACGGTGCTGAGTACAGAAGAAATTACAGTAATTCTGAAGGGAACAGAAAACCTCAAGCACAAGGCGATACTTACGGTGATTTATTCGGCGGGCTTACGCATAGGCGAGGTCGTCAATCTAAAAATAAAAGATATAGATTCAGAAAGAAAACAAATTAGAATTGAACAGGGGAAGGGTAAAAAAGATCGTTACACGTTGCTCTCTCCCAAAACCCTTGATTTGTTGCGGACTTATTTTAAGGCATACAAACCCAAAGAATACTTGTTTGAAGGACAAGAAGGTGGGGCATATACCGCTAGAAGCATACAAGCGTTTTTTAAAGAAACCTGCAAAAAAGTAGGCATCAAAAAAAAGGTTACAGTACATACTTTGCGCCATAGCTTTGCCACGCATTTGCTAGAAAATGGCACAGATTTGCGCTACATTCAGGCACTCTTAGGACATGAAAGTAGTAAAACTACGGAGATTTATACACACATAACAACCAAAGGATTTGATAAAATAAAAAGCCCTTTGGATAATTTGGATATTTGACAATAAGTATTTACATTTATATTGTCTTAGCAAAATAATTAACTAACTAATGCGTGGACTAAACAAAGTAACCCTAATTGGGCATTTAGGTAAAGCACCCGAAATACAAACTCTGGAAGGTGGAGCAGCAGTGGCTAAGTTTTCTCTAGCCACCACAGAGGGCTACCGAGATAAGGAAGGAAACCTGCAAACGGACACAGAGTGGCACAACATAGTTGCTTGGCGCAACTTAGCAGAATTGGCGGGTAAGTACCTGCAAAAAGGTAGTCATGTTTACTTAGAGGGTAAGCTAAAAACCCGTTCTTATGAAGATAAGGAAGGGAATAAAAAATACGTTACAGAAATCATTGCAGAAAGCTTTATCCTGCTTGACAAGGCAACAGATAAAGCAGAAATAAACGCAAGTTTTAAGTAAAATTAGACGCAGTTGCGTTTATACGGATGTTAGCGGTCACCATAAACAGACACAACAGAATAACATATGAGCAAACTAATTGTAAACAGAATTAAAAACTACCTTGACAAAACGTTCAAGGGGAAAATCGACCTTTCTGACCTAAATCCCAAAGCCTCAGAAGAAGACAAACAAAAGAATTTTTTATCAAGAGCATTAGCTGCTTACTCATTGACAATTGAAGCAATTGCGGATGTAGAAACCGCAGCATTATCAATTACAGACGGCTTTGACGATAATGGAATTGATGCAATTTATTTCGATAGGTCTGCGAAAACGCTTTGGTTAGTTCAGTCAAAATTCATTGATAATGGAACAGGAGGAATTGATAATGGAGACATAGAAAAGTTTTCAAAGGGTGTGAAAAAGTTAATTGATGCTGACTTTTCAAGATTTAATAAAAAAGTAAACGATAGACAAGATGAAATTCTTGAAGCATTAGACGATGCAACAGTAAAAATTCAAATACTTTTTGCATACACAGGCAAACAACTCTCTACTCATAATTGGGATTCTATAAATGACCTTTTAGAAGAACAAAACGACACAGAAGAAGTTTTATATTTTACAGACTTCAATATTGATAAAGTCTATAAAGGTTTAGAAACAGGAGTTGGAGTGGCACCAATAAACGAAGATATTACTATCTCAAATTGGGGAC
>CALDYY010000089.1 GCA_937944245.1 uncultured Saprospiraceae bacterium
TAAAAAATTAACCGCTAAGAAAAATCCTTAGTAGCGAAGCATCGTTCAGATGCTATATAATTTATTACTTTTGCTCTTCCAAAATTAATATTGGGAAAAACAATATTCATGAAATCGTATAAAAATTGGTACAACATTGCTGGATGGTTAGTTTTTGCTATTGCAACTACGGTCTATTTCTTTTCAGCAGAACGAACAGGTAGTCTTTGGGACTGTGGAGAATTTATCACAGGAGCTTATAAATTGCAGGTAGTTCACCCACCAGGTGCGCCACTCTTCGTACTAATCGGCAGAATGGCAACTTTAATCGCAGAAGCACTATCTGACAATCCTGAAAACATTGCTTTTGCCGTCAACATGGTTTCAGGTATTTGTACCGCTTTTGCAGCTACATTCATTTGCTGGATTACAATTATGTTGGGCAAATTAGCGATTGTAGGTAGAAATGAAGAACCTTCCGAAGGGCAAGCACTGGCTCTAGCAGGTTCTGGTATTGTAGCTGGTTTAACCACTACTTTTGCTACCTCCATTTGGTTTTCTGCAGTGGAAGGCGAAGTGTATGCAATGTCCACGATGTTTACAGCACTCACGATTTGGGCTACCATTAAGTGGTATTCCTTACCCGATGAATCCACCCACGACCGCTGGCTTGTATTTGCGGTGTATGCCACAGGACTTTCTATTGGTGTCCACTTATTAAGCTTGCTGACTTTTCCTGCACTGGCTCTTTTTTACTATTTCAAGAAATATGAAAAACCAACTTTATTGGGTATGGGCGTTGCAGCCATTGCAGGTGTAGTAGCGATTGTACTTATCCAAACCACGATTATTGTTGGTATTCCCACTTTATGGTCAGGTTTTGAATTGTTCACAGTCAATAGTTTAGGCTTACCAGTTCATTCGGGATTAATTCCAACAACATTGGTAGTGGCAGCAGTTTTGGGTGGTGGTTTATATTTCGCACATCGTACATTGAATGCTACGCTACAAAAAGTATTGTTGGCACTAGGATTAGTGGTTATTGGGTTCTCAACGATTGGCATTGTAGTCATTCGGGCTAATGCCAACACACCTATTAACATGAATACCCCCAGCGATGCTATGCGCTTATTGCCTTACATCAATCGTGAGCAATATGGGGAGCGTGCGCTACTGTTTGGTCCTGATTTTGATTCGCAGCCCTACGACTCAGAAGTTACCCCTCGATATGGTTTAGTAGGGGATAAATACGAAATTGTAGATGAAAAAGTAAAATTCTTATATCGTAGTTCTGACCAGCATTTCTTTCCAAGAATGCAAGATTATTCACAAAGTCGTCCACAACTCTATAAAATGTGGATGGAAAGTTGGGGTAGTCGGCGTGAATCACCTAATATATTTGATAATGTGATGTTCACACTGCGCTATCAAATAGGTTGGATGTATTGGCGATACTTTATGTGGAATTTTGCGGGTAAGCAAAATGCACAGCAGGGCTATTACAGTTGGGACATTACTAATGGTAACTGGATTTCGGGCATCAATCCTCTTGATAAAGCACGATTGCATGACATGAGCAACTTACCTACTGCGATGAAAAATCATGAAGGCAGAAATCGCTACTATTTATTGCCTTTTCTTTTTGGGTTGTTGGGCTTAATTTTTCATTTCCAACATCGAAGAAATGACGCTTTAGGCTTGCTGGCTTTGTTTGTGATTACAGGAATCGGTATTATTATTTACTCCAATCAACCGCCAAATGAGCCTCGCGAGCGAGATTATGTACTAGCAGGGTCTATGTTCACTTATGCTATTTGGGTGGGTATGGCAGTGATTGCGCTTTATGACTTGCTCGAAAAACGATTTAAGTTAAATGGTTTTCTGGGTGCTGGAGTCATATTTGCGCTAGTATTAACTGCGCCTATATTAATGGGAACGCAAAACTTTAACGAACATAGTCGTCGCCATCACTCTGGCGCAAGAGATTATGCTTCCAACTTCCTCAATTCAGTAGAAGAAAATGCCATTATTTTTACTTACGGCGATAACGACACCTATCCACTTTGGTATGCGCAAGAGGTAGAAGGCATTCGCACGGATGTGCGCGTAGTTAATTTGAGTTTGATTGCTGTGGATTGGTACATTGACCAATTGCGCCGTAAACTCAACGACTCGCCCGCTATTGAAATGACGATTTCTTCGGATGCTTACAGAGGGCGAAAACGGGTGCAAACACCTTATTACAATAGAAATAACGCTGACCCTAATGCTTATGACCCAGCGAAGGATCAGTTGATGAATTTGAAACAAGTAATTGAATTTATTGGTAAGGACAATCCATTACGCACACAAGGAGGACGAGAAATTGATAGTTATTATCCTACTCGACGTGTTTTTATACCCGTTAATCGAGAAGAAGTGTTAGCTAATGGTACAGTTAGTCTAGCCGATACTGCTAATATTCTAAATAGAATTGAATTTACGATTGATAAAACTTCGCTCATTAAAGATGACCTCGCTATTTTAGACATCATTGCCACTAATGCGTTTAAGCGACCGATTTACTTTGCGGTAACTTGCCAAGCAACTAAAATGCAAGGTTTGCAGGATTTTATGCAACTCGAAGGTCTTGCCTTGCGCCTTGTACCGATTAACAGTAAATCTGACAGAACTTTCAGCGTCATTGGGAGTGGTCGGGTCAATACAGAAAAGGTATATGACAACATCATGAATAAGTTCAAATGGGGAGGGTTTGACAAGCGAAAACTATTCGTGGACGATAGCTACATGCCGAGCATCCAAAGTCATCGCCTAGTCATGTTGCGTACTGCTCGCGTATTATTACAGGAAGGTAAGCGCGACCAAGCGTTAGCATTATTGGACAAATACTTTGAAGTATTCCCTCACATGAATTTTCCTTATGATTACAACGCTATGTATTTCATAGAAGTATATATGAGTGCAAATGCTTATGACAAAGCAAAACCGCATCTCGAAATACTTGCAAATGAAACGAAAGAACACCTCGATTTTTACTTTTCGTTGCGAGAAAAAGACATTAAAGGCGTGGGAAGTTATGAACAAGACTTGAACATTACGCTTGGCACTATGCAAGGTATGCTTGAAATAGTGGAAAGGGCTAATGATACAGAATTTAAAACGAAGCTAGACCAAATGTTCGCTGCCTACAAAGCCGATGAGCGACCTGTAGAGTAAATACATCTATCCACTGATGAAAGGGTACTTAGGTACTCATTCGTCAGTGGAGTAGCTAACTTTATAGATTGATGTAACCCAGAATACAGTTTTTCTTCTCTCGTTTAAAAAGTATTCATCACCATCAAGTAAAGTAGAAAGGATAATAACATGAATAAAGAAAAGTTACTAATCATTCTTCTTATTGCCTTTATAGATTTAGGTTGTAACTCTAGTAAAGCGTTTTATAATTTAGGCGAAGTAGTAATGGATAGTGAAATGGAAATTATTAATATAACGATGATTGGTAATAGACCATTTTGTAAGGTAATATTATTGGATAAAACATATAATTTTTTAATTGATACTGGAGCGCCAACAGCTATATCTGAGCATGTTTTTAACGCATTGAATTTAAAAATATCTCATGAGGGGAGTATGTCAGACTCTCAAAAAAATAAACGAACTGAAAAATTTGTAGTACTACCAGAGTTGAA
Organism: uncultured Saprospiraceae bacterium; assembly: GCA_937944245.1. Taxonomy (GTDB): domain Bacteria; phylum Bacteroidota; class Bacteroidia; order Chitinophagales; family Saprospiraceae; genus JAAUTG01. The sequence continues at coordinate 3,672 of CALDYY010000089.1, forward strand.
ATTAGATAATTTAGTTTTCAAGAACATCGGTTCTTCTATTTTAAATTTTGATGTTCCAGAGATAAAATGTTTAGGGTTTGACGGTATTATTGGGTCAAACTTAATGGCTAAATTATTTTGGAAATTTGATTATACTAACAACAAAATTATTGTTACTAAGAATTTGGATAATTTTAAAGTTAATGATTTTGACTTTTCCGTTAGATTTAAGCACAAAAAACAAAAAACACCCCTTGTAAAAGGTAAAGTTGGTAACAAAAAGATATCCTTTATGCTTGATACTGGATACTTTGGGAATATATCAGTTTTAAATAACTATGATTATTGTAAAGCTAGTTCAGCAGAGGATAAATTTATAACTAAATCTGGTAGCACATCTATTGGAATATACGGTGGAGGAAGTGAAAAGAAAGCATTCACCATGAAAACAAACTTATATTTAGACAAGCAACTTTTTGAAAATGAATTAATTGAGAGCGAATCCTATTCCTTAATTGGTGGTGAATTTTTAAGAGATTATGAATTTGTTGTGGATTGGGTCAACCTAAAAATATATTTTAAACGAAATGATAATATCAAAATTAGGAATCTTAAAGGATTTGGCTTTTTTTATAGGTTCAAGAATGGAAAACCAATTGTAAGTTCAAAAATTGAAAGTAAAGAAGTGCCAATAAATTTAGGCGATGAAATATTAGAAATAAATCAAATTAACTTTACGACATTGGATAGTTTTGACTTTTGCAAATACTATCTAAAAGAGATAATAAAAGAAGAAAGCGAGATGTATATTACTGTAAAACGACTTAATGACACATTAAAATTCAATTTAAAAGAGCAAGAATTTATAAAATAGTTTATTTAATAAAAGATGTCTTCCCTAGTACATGAGCTTTTTTAAGTTATCCATATAGCCACGACTTACTCTTACCACGTCATTGTTTTGCATGACCACATCAAAACTGCTTACATATTTATTTATTTCTTTGACAAAGTTGAGATTGATGATTCCAGAGCGATGAACTCTTACAAAATCAGTTGGATTTAATTTGGTTTCCAGTACACTGATACCAAAATTACTCAGAAAAACATCCTTTTGGGTAATCAATTTGGAGTAATCACCATAGGCTTCTATTCTGATTATCTCTTGTACGGCAATGGCAATAAGTTTTTTCCCAATTTGCACTAAAATCCGTTCGGGGTAAGTTTGCTTTTCCACAATAAGACTTTCCGCAAATGGCTTAAGACTTTCCTCTATATTTTGGCTTTCACTTTTTTGTACTGCTATTTTAAAGCGTTCTAAAGTGTAAGGCTTCAGTAAATAGTCCACTGCATGCACCTCAAATGCTTTTAAAGCATACTTATCGTAAGCGGTAGAAAATATTATTTTGGGAATTTCTTCTAAATGCGTAAGTACCTCAAACCCATTAAGTCCAGGCATTTGAACATCCAAAAACACAAGGTCGGGTTTAAATTCGTTAAGCAATTTAACCGCATCTACACCATTATTGGCTTCGCCAATCAATACCAAATGTGGAAATAAAGCAAGATATTCTTTAATTAAGAATCGCCCTGCTGCTTCATCGTCTATTATAGCTACTTTTTTCATTATATGCTGAAAGATACTTTTAAACCACGTGGATTATTGTCTTCAATTTTTAAAATCGAACCATACATTTTTTCAAGTCTAATTTTAGTATTGGTCAATCCAATTCCTTTATCAAAAAGCATCGCCTTATCCTTTACACCTATGCCGGTATCAGCTACTTCAAAATGTAGCATTCCTTCTTTATTTTTTATTTTTATGGAAATTGTTCCACCTTCAATTAAAGAGGAAATGCCGTGCTTAACACAATTTTCTACCAAAGGTTGAAGTATCATGGGCGGAACATGCCTATCAAGTAAGGTTTTATCCGCATCAACATAAATATTTAGTCTTTCTTGGAAGCGTTCTTTTTCGAGGTTTAGATATTTTCTAACGAAGTCAAGTTCCTCTCTTAATGAAACGGTATCTCTTTTTGAAGCCATAAGTTGATATCTAAAAAGGTCTGACAGTTCAGCTATAACCATTCTCGTTCTTTCTTGCTCTTTAGGTATTAGCGCATTAATGGTGTTGAATACATTGTACAAAAAGTGTGGATTTATTTGCGCTTTCAAAGCGGATAGCTCGCTTCTCAAAGCTGCCTCTCGAAGTTCTGCCTCTAGTTTTTGCTTCTTTTGGTTATCGTAGTAATACTCGTAAGCATGAAAAATACTAAATTGTAACACATAAAAAAGTCCAGGAATATAGATGTCCCACACTTGCCCCGAACCCCTCAAATGGTAGTAACCAAAGATATTGGCACAATAATAGTAGAGTTGTTGCCAGAGCAATACAAAGATTGGAAGGGTAATTAGGTGTATTAGTAGCCGCTGATAAAGCATAAAATGCTTTAATCCTCTAAAGATAAATAACCAAATAGGAATAGTTAGCAAAAATTTAAGTAAATAATCAACTGCCTGAGCCTTGAAAGAGTGTAGTGATATATTGACAGCACCTTGATTCGCAACATTAAATTCTAAAGTTAAGTAATACAACAAGGCAGAAAAGCTATAAAGCAATACTACCCATGCCAATTCAAAATAAGCTATTCCTATTATCCTTCTGTTCCAAAAGTTTTCTTTCATTTTTTTTGTTAATTATATTTATTAAACGAATGTCCAAAGTTTGCTATCTTAATTTTTAAAACATAAAAGTTTTCGACGAATTGCCAAATAAACAGTTCAGTGGAAAAAGTCTATTCAGCCGTCTATATTGCCACTCGTCGGTTTCTATTCCCACCTCGTACATCGTTGCGCTACCTTTGAAAAAAAATAGAAACACATGAAAATTTTCTCTCTAAGTATTTTTTTATTAGTTAGCTCTTTTATCTCTCAGTTGGGAGCTCAAAACTCAGTTATTGAAGGTATTGTTGTTAACGTTCAAAACGAGCCTTTGTCCTACACTGCCGTCCTATTATTGAATGCTGCTGACTCAAGTTTTATTAAAGGAACGATCACAAAAGAGGACGGACGTTTTTCTTTCGATGCGGATGAAACAACAAAATTTTTATTAAAAGCAGAAAGCCTAGGATTCAACGAAAAATTAGTAGAAGCCACAGGTGCATTCACTTCAATCCTTCTTACAGAGGCATTGCAAGAATTGGGAGCAGTAGAAGTTACCGCTAAAAAGCCCATAGTTCAAGTGTTTGCAGATAAAACAGTTTTCAACGTAGAAAATACCCTAAGTGCGGCAGGTGTAACAGGTTTCGATTTACTGCGCAAAGCACCTGGCGTGGTAATTGACAACAACGAGAACCTGATTGTCGAAGGAAAAACGGGGGTACTGATTTATCTCGATGGAAAACCATCTGCATTGCAGGGTCAAGACCTAAATAATTTTCTAAAAAGCCTTCAATCAACTGATATTGAGGCTATTGAAATTATTACTCAACCGTCATCAAAATACGATGCTGCTGGTAGTGCAGGCATTATCAACATTAAACTCAAAAAAGATAAGAGTTTAGGCACTAATGGAAGTGTAATGGCAGGCTATGCAATAGGTCGCTTCTCTAAGTACGATGCTTCGTTCTCGTTCAATCAGCGCACTAAGCAGTACAATTTATTCGGAAGTATGACCAGTAGAATAGGTAAAAATTATAACTTTATCAATCTCTTTCGCATTCAGAATAATACCACTTTTGACAATCGCTCGGAAAATGTAAGCGATAATGTAAACAATAACATTCGTTTTGGTGCTGACTTTTTTGCTTCCGATAAAAGTACTTTTGGCGTTATGGTTTACGGAAATTTCAGTAATTATGAATCACTCAATAACGCTCGCACACCGATTACTCCTCAAGGCAGTGCCACTCCACTACAAGTTTTAGTCGCGCAAAGCAATACGGAGGGGAATACTCAAAACTTAAATGCTAATGTTAATTACCGTTTTGCCAATGCCTCGAAACAGACTTTTAATATAGACATAGACTTTGGTAAATACGCTACACAAAGGGTTAACTTACAACCTAATTTTTACTTTAACGGGTCGGAAACCCAAATAGAGCAAGAATTTACTTACTATATGGAAACTCCTATAAATATTGAAATCGTAAGTGCCAAAGCGGATTACGAACAAGATTTTTTAGGTGGGAAACTTGCACTTGGCGCTAAAGTCTCTTTGGTTAATACAGATAATACCTTCAGCTTTTTTGATGTGATAAAACAAGAAAATATTGAAAACCTTAACCGCAGCAATAACTTTGTGTACAAAGAAAATATAAATGCGGCTTATGTAAATTTCAGTAAAAAATGGGACAAAACAAATTTTCAAGTAGGGCTTAGAGCGGAGCAAACTGCATCGGATGGAAAATTGAACAGCACTGTTCAAAACAATAACGAACGGGTAAAACGCAACTACCTCAACCTTTTTCCTAGCGCAGGGCTAACGCATCAAGTGAATCAAGATAACCAACTTGCTTTAACTTACAGCAAGCGTATTGAGCGACCGAGTTATCAATCGTTGAATCCCTTTGAAATGCAAATTGATGAACTCTCTTTCAGTAGAGGAAATCCCTTTCTCCAACCTCAATATATTAACAATTTGAAATTCTCGCACACTTATAAATACACCTTAAACACTTCATTGAGTTACAGCACAATTAATGACTTTTTTGCTCAAATTACGGATGCCGAAGGCGAAAACCGAAGTTTTATTCAATCTCGCAATATTGCTAATCAGGAGGTCATTAATTTAGGCGTTAGCTATCCATTTAATCCCAAGAAGTGGTGGAGTATTTTCTTTAGTTTAAATGCTTATCGCAGTAGTTTTGAATCGGAAAATGACGATTTTGTACCACTTACTCAAAACACACTCAGCCTTTATGGACAAAACAACTTTACCTTACCCAAGGGGCTTCAACTAGAAGTTTCGGGTTGGTATAGCTCACCCTCCATTTGGGGTGGAACTTATGAAACACTTAGTTTAGGCTCTTTGGACATAGCAATTCAGAAAAAATTTCTGAACAATGCAATGAATCTTCGTTTAGCAGTTAGCGATATATTTTTTACCTCGACTTGGAGAGGCGACTCTCAATTTGGCGACCTTTTCATAAGCGGAAGCGGTGGATGGGAAAGCCGACAATTTAGAGCAAATCTTAGCTATAACTTTGGCAACAAAGAAGTAAAAAATGCTCGCAGGAGAAATACAGGTATTGAAGAAGAAAATAGACGCATAGAATAGTAATCAATGGGCAAATCGGAGTATTTCGGCTTGCCCTTTTGCTAGATTTTTCAATTTCTATCGATATTAGGTGCCTAACGGCACTCTTTTTTATTTTATGATGCTGTTACGTTTAAATTTTTAAAAGCAGCATTTATCAACATCTCGTTAGGGATAAAAGAGGGGTAAAAAAAAGAACATGTACGCTATCACGTCCTATATGGGACGAAATATAACTATCGAATCATTTTCTACCGATATTAGGTGCCTAACGGCACTCTTTTTTATTTTATGATGCTGTTACGTTTAAATTTTTAAAAGCAGTATTTATCAACATCCCGTTAGGGATAAAAGACGGGTAAAAAATGAATATATATGCTATCCCGTCCCGTATGGGACGGAACATACGACATCGTATGCAAATATTCTATCGATATTGTGTTCCTAACGGCACATGTCTTTTCTATCGTTATTTTGTGATTCACAGTACATGTCGTGTTGCATATCCCGTTAGGATTAACAGCACTATATTTATACCTCCTTATCATACTCCACAGGTTTAAAAATATAACGCTCATCATATTCCACTTCAAACTTTTCTAGAAATTCATGGTATTCTTCCATAAACGTTTTTTGCTTGTGATGCTGCTCTTGGTTTTTAATATAATCAATCACCGCTTTCACATGGGATTTGCTATAGGAAAATGCTCCATAGCCTTCTTGCCACGAAAATTTTCCTTTTACAGACCCTCTTTGATTTATCCATTTTGAACTATCACCTTTAATGTCCTGCATCAATTCGGATAGGGACTGAATTGGTCTCATTCCAAATAAAATATGGACATGGTCTGGCATGCCATTTATAGCCAATACTTTGTGCTGATGATTTTGAATGATGCCAGTTATATATTTATACAATTCATCTTTCCATGATTTTTGAATCACGCAATCTCTATTTTGAACAGCAAACACCGCCTGAATATGAATTTGAGTGTATGTATTAGCCATTAGATTAACGCTTTAAAGTTTTCGGAAATAGCATTTGCCAACGCAATTGAGTTTTGTTCTTCAAAGTCTTTTTTAGTCTATGGTCTTTTGCCCTGTTGAGGATGGGAAAGCAAGGTCTTTTCAACTTCAAGTTGCACTTTTTGAAAGCGGTTGTAGGCGTGTCGTAAAAATATCAGTCCCAATACAGGCATGGAGTATTCCGAAGCAGTCAGTTTACTGTTAGCTCTGAGTTGGTCTGCGGCTCTCCACAGTTCCGCTTCTAATTTTCTAAGTTGTTTTCCTTGCATATACAAACGCTGATTAAAATATATGTAAAATTCTATTTTTTGTTTTCTTATCGCAAAATAAGATATGTTATCATTTTTTATGGGATAATTCTGAAAAAATTGACCAATACGCCTTACCTCCAATAAAAAAAGCTGCCCTTGGGCAGCCTTTTATTGCTCAGAAGTAAACATCAATTAAAACTGGTCTAAGCGATAAAGTTGTAAATCTTCGATAATGCGAATCAATTTGTGGGCATAGTTTGGGTCGGTAGCATAACCTGCTTTTTTTAACCCATGTGCCCATGCTTTGTAATCGGTGACAGGAATTTCTTGCAAATGTCGGTAGCGGTCTTTTTGTAAAAATTGACTGTGTTCTCTATAACTTTCCCAAGCAGAGTGATATTTTCTAAAAAAATCCTTGTGGGAATCGTCCTCAAAATTGCTACAATGTCCTCGTTTGCAAGTCTTTGAAAAACATTTAATACCAAAGTGATTGTTGTTTTCAGTCGCTAACTTACTTTCGCCAATATTGCTTTCCAAAAGCCCTTGCGCCAATTTGATACTGGCAGGAACTCCGTATCGTTTCATTTCCACTCTCGCTACTCTAGCATATCGCTTAATGTAATCAATTTGCTTACGTCTTTTTAGCGTAGCACTTAACTCTGCTTTGTTCATTGGTGTATCTACTGCTGCATGTGCTACTGGAATGTTAGGCTCAATGTGCACTGCGATTGGTTTTGCCATTGCATCCAGAGTGTTTGCAGTTATAGATACGTTCATTTGCTCCATAGCTTTTTCTACCAATTGCTGCTCTCTTGTATTGAACGACCACTGTAGAAAAGGTTTTGAAGCTGTGTCAATGTTGAATTGTAGGCTAATATCCTTTGTTAAAATTAGAAATACAGCTACTACTCCAACCAAGAATTGCCACTTCAAATAAGGCGGGAATCGTTTCCAACCTGGTGGCGTAATCGTAATGATGGCATCGTTCACCCGATGCTTCATCGGATAGAATTTGTTTCTCATTTTCGTGAAATGTTTTGGTTAAGAAATCCTTAAATCCTCTTGTAATAACCTTTAGACGTGTGTTGAAAAAAAGTCACCATATGTTTGAAAAAAACAAAATATTTTTTGCTTATCCTATTTTATCATTTTTTTGATTACTTGATGGGGTTTTGTATCATCAAATAAAGTGTGTACTTCATTCCTTGATAGTCAAGTTTTACGTTAGCTGACTTTTCATAAACGTCCCAGTTTGCTCAATCTTTTTTACCTTCGTTAAATGGCGAGAATTATTGGCATTGATTACGGTACAAAAAGAACGGGAATTGCAACGACTGATCCTTTACAAATCATTGTAACAGCGTTAGATACGGTGCATACTTCTGTATTGTTGGACTACTTAAAAACTTATTGTGCGAAAGAGGAAGTAGAAGCATTTGTAGTAGGCGAGCCACTCCATTTGGATGGAACGCCCACACACATTGCGCATTTGGTAAAAGGATTTGTGCGCAACTTAGAAAAACTTTTCCCCGATAAAAAAGTTGTTTTACACGATGAGCGGTTTACTTCGGAAGATGCCAAGAAAATCATTTTAGAAAGCGGTACAAAAAAGAAAAAACGGCAGGACAAAGCCTTAGTAGATAAAGTAAGTGCCGTCCTAATTTTGCAGGATTACTTAGGGCATTTGGAAGATTAATAAAAAATAAAAAAAGAATGATTTTACCAGTATATGCTTATGGCAATAGCGTGCTGAAGAAAAAAGGAGCAAATATTGATGAGCATTATGAAAACCTTCAGCAACTGATTGATGACATGTGGGAAACCATGAATCATGCGCAAGGGGTGGGTTTAGCTGCACCTCAAATAGGGCTATCCATTCGGCTATTTATTGTAGATACGACTAAGTTTCACGACGATGACGAGGAAGCACCAATAGCTGAACCAGGATTTAAAAAGGTGTTTATCAATGCGGAAAAGATAGCGGAAGGAGGAGAGCTTTGGGCTTACGAGGAAGGTTGTTTGAGCATCCCAGATATTCGAGGCGATGTGGAGCGTCCTGCTCAAATTCGATTGAAATATTTAGATGAGCATTTCATGCCACACGACGAAATTTTTACAGGCATGAATGCGCGCGTCATTCAACACGAATATGACCACATTGACGGTATTTTGTTCTTAGAACACCTTAAACCACTGAAACGCAGACTAATACAACGAAAACTAGAAAATATTAAGAAAGGTAAAGTAGATATTTCTTACAAAATGAAATTCCTTGAGTCTAAACGATAGGAGGGAGGTATTTTGTCTAGTTGTTTATTCGTTTAACGGTGGATAAATACACCTAAACGAATAAACAACTAACACTAAACATCTCAACAATTACTCTTCAGATTGCTTTAAAAATGGTACAGATTGAACGCCTGATTGGCTGCGCAAGGTCAGTAAATACCAACCTGTTTGTAAGCGGTCTGCTGGAATTAACCAGTTGTTTATGCCTTGTGAAGTTTCCAACTGTTGTTGCCATACTTTTCGACCTGCTACATCGAATATAGACAATTCCATATTTTCTGCTTCTCCTTGCTGTTCATATGTTACATACATTTCATGTGCCACTGGGTTAGGTGCTAGTTGAATAGCGGCATTGTTATTGACGCTAAGCGGTCTGTTGTTGCGGCTGCTAGGTGCGCAAATAAGTTGCACAAAGTTATTGGAGATAGCAAAACAACCGTCAGAAACAGTTGCTCCAGTAAAATTTGTGCCTACATTCAACGTAACTCGACCTGTATAAACTACTCCATAAACTCGGTAAAAGCCAACGGATAAGTTGTTGAAATCAAAAACGGTGCTAGTGGAAAAACCAATGACACGGTCTTGATTATTAGTAATGACCAGAAGTGGCGCACCGCCAAACATATCATTCAGCCTGAATTTGATGGAATCTGGAATGCCATCACCAACAAAAGCGATTGCGTTTGTTTCATTAGCTATGGTTGTAATCGCCTCAACAGTTGGTGGTGTTTTTACCACTTTCAGGAAGTTCTCTGATAATTCATAGCATCCACTGGACAACGTTAGGTTATTTAATAATACATCACCGACATTGACATTGAATACTCCTGTGAAAGAAATGCCATAAACACGGTATTCACCTTCTTCAAAACGATTAAAAGTTTGTAATGCACCATTAGGTATAGCAATAATTCTATCACTAGCATCTACTACCACGTAGCGGTAATTTTGGTTGGCAATAGAATTATTCCTTAATACCACAATATTTGATCTTGAATCCGTTGGACAGGCATATACCGTCAGTTCGCCTGTTTGTGTGGTCACTGTCCCACCATCTACTAACGTGCGTTCGATAACAATTTGATTTTCAGATAAATCAAAGCATCCTCCTACGCTAGAAATGCTGTTCAAGCGATTACCAACAGTGAAATCCAAAGCCAGTTGATGTGCAACACCTTGTATTTTAAGTACATCCTGCTGAAATGATGATAAATTGATACTTGAAGAGGTGGTACTACCAATAATATTGTTGTCTTTGTCTAGTACAAGGTAGGTAAATTGAGAAGCTCCACTACTGCTGTTGCTTAGTTCAAAAATAGCAGGGTCGTTAACTTCGCCACACAGCATTATATTAGCTATTTGGTCATTTACCTTAACCAATCCAGCTTTCATGCGTGAAGGAGCAACAGTAATCGTATTTTCTGATAATGAAAAACAGCCTGTGGCTAGCGTCGCTTCAGTAACGTTTTGACCAACTGCGCCTGTAAATTCGCCCGTATAGGCTACTCCCCAAACTAGGGTTGTTATATTGCCTAAACGCTCAAAATCTTGAACGTTGCCATTTAAGACTCTGATAATAATGTTGTTAGTATCGGTAATAACAAATTTGAAGTTAGCGTTGACGCGCTCTAAAGGGTAGAAGCCAATGAAATCTGCCACCCCGTCGCCAATACAAACTTGCGCTTCTGTCATTTGCTGAAAAGTAAGAATTGAGATGGGCTTGGCTCTACTTAAATTCACTTCCACTGCGTTCATGGAAAGCAAAGCACATTCATCCGCTATGGGGGCAACTGTGATATTTTGTCCAACCTTGATAATCAGTTTACCTGTGTAGGAAGCTCCCCAGATGCGTAAATTACCTCCTTGATTGCCTGCAATTTTGATATTGCCATCTTCATAAATACTCAGTATGTTACCTTCCACATCGGTTAAGAAATAAGCATAATCTACGCCAATATTGCCTCCTGTGTTGAATACTTCAATCGTCCGCTCTGCTTCATCGTTGGTACAGATATTAATGGTAGGTTGAAAATCAGCCGTAGCCACCAGCGAAGGTACAGGAGTAGTTCTGACGACTTTCACCGCTTCTTCTGAAAGGTTGAAACAACCAGTAGCTAGTGGCGTATTAAAAATGTTTACTCCTAATGTATCTGCCAACGTACCTGTGTAAGCTATGCCATACACAAGATATTCCCCTGCCTCTAAAGTGTCTAATTGAAATGATTTTTTGGAATATCCTAGAACAATAGAATCTTTGGTAAGTACATACGCATAGTTTGTACCAATAGCTTCCTGATGCTTGAAAGTAACGGTGCTAGCTGCATCTGCGCAAGAATAAATGATATTTTTATCTGATTCGCTCAACACTTTGCCGGCTTCGGGTTCTTGCCAGTTGATGGTCAAAAAATTGCCTGATAGCTCAACACAATCCGTAGAAAGCAGTGTGGAATCTGTCAAAGTATCACCAATGCTTACGAGTAGCGGAAGTAAATGCGCCACGCCACGCACGGTGAATGTGCCATACATTTCCTCGCGCAATGCGACTAATCCATCCTGAGCAATGCTTTGAATGACTTTATTTTCATCGAGCATAAGGTAGGAATAGTCAAAGAAATTACTTTGTGCTGCTCTGCTTCTTTCAATGCGTAGGGTGTTGCCACCAAGTTCGCCCGGACAGCCATAGTAGTTGACTTCGCCACTTCTGAAAGCAATAATGCCACCATCAATTTTGACAGGCTGAACGCTAATAAAATTATCGGATATATCGAAGCAACTATTGGAAATGGCTACTTGTGAAAGCGTATCGCCTATGTTCAGTAACAAATCGCCTGTATAGACAGCCGCATAAACTCTGGACAACTCGTTAGGTAGTGCTAAATCCCAGTTAGGATTGGTAGCAATGAATTTAACCACTTGCTGTTCACTGGTTAAAATATAAACGACGTTGACATTGCTGTCTATTTCTGCTTTAATAGAGAATTTACTTGTTCCACAAGTGGTTATACTTGTTGTGTTGGTGTTAGTTTGGATGTTTCCGATTTCAACTTTTCCCTTCGTCAAAGTAATGACGTTACTAGAAAGTGCGTAGCAGCCTTCGCTTAAACGCTCGTTGAGGTCATCGCCGATAGCAAGGTCAAAGTCGTTGATGTAAGCTAGCCCTAAAACTCGGTAAGTATCTGTTGATAAGCTATTTACATCCAAACTATCACCATCTTCAAGCAATGCAACTAATAAACCCTCTCGGTTGATTACCAAGTAGGCATAATCCAAAAGGCTATCGGAATGGGTGAAGGTTAAATAACGATTGGCGGAACAAGCACTAATATTATTTTCCGATATTCCTTTCGCAGCAATAGTGCTGTTATTAGGTCGCTGAATATTGAGCGTAATTTCATTTTCGGAAAGCGCGGCACATTCTGTTGCCAAGCTACTATTTTGAAGCGTTTTTCCTACTATATCCAGTAAGTTCCCTCTATAAGCTAAGCCTTTGATTTTGTAGCTTTTTTCCGTCAAATCATGAATGTTCAACAAGCTATCTTGCGTTACACGAATGATTTTATCGTCTTCATCAATAAGCAAATAGGCGTATTGAGTTGCCGTACTGTTGAGTCTAGTCAGGTTTAAAGTTTGCGTGGTAGGGTCGTTAGGGCAGAAGGTAAGGGCTTCTTGCACTCCATTGGCTACAATTTGTCCCGCTACTGGTGCAGCAATATTAACTTCTATAAAATTTTCAGAAATAGTGAAACAGCCAGTAGCTAACCTTGCCGTTGACAAATTCCGACCAATAGACACCGTAGGTGTGCCTTTATAAGCTACAGCATACACCCGAAACACTGTTCTTGGTGCGCGCTCAAAATCAACAGTACCATTTGTTCTGAAATCAAGAATTAAGTTGTTTTGATTGGTGAAGACGAAAAAATAATTGATACTATCTACATCACTTTTGAAAGTGATTAAGTCGCTTCTATTATCACTTGGGCAGGTAAAAATAGGCGATGTTTCACCGAATTGAGTGGAAATTTTATGCGCCTCTACGCATTGTGCTATGCCAATAGCAGCAAAATACAGATTAAGAAGGATTAGTGTAATCAGTTTGCGGGAAAAGTGAACCATACTTACTAGACTTTAATGTTAAGGGAAAATTTATGTTAATTAATAGTTTTCTCAGCCATCTCTGGTTGACTTTTACTACGAATATGTAGTCGTAAAGATTCAATTTAACCTGTTCAATTTTAACATTTTCTATGCTAAAATTAAGCTAATTTGCAGGAGTAGAAGCACTTAGGAAGGGTACAAAATGCAAGTGTAATGTTGTTATTTGCACTTGCACAGCAAAGGTAAATAAATTATTGAGGTAAACAATCTTGATTAATGCCTAAGATGTATTTTTTTACTACACCGATTTCGGTAGCGGTTTCAGCGCCTTTAAATCCTTGAACCATGTTGTCTGTCAAGGAATTAGCTGCCAATTTCGTTAAAGGCTTTGCAATGGGTAAGTACGACCAATGCCAACGTTCTTCTTCATATCCATGAGGGCGTGCCTCGCCTTTGGCGGTGTAAGGTTGACAAAAACCATACTTTGCAGCATTCGCCAATAACCAATCGTAGAGTTTTTTACCTTCGCCTTGTTCAAAATAACTGTTGGAAAAGGAATTAAGGTCAATATCTGTTCCCCAATGATGGCGCGAAGTGCTAGGCATGGAGCTGTACCTTAGAATTTTTAAGGCTCTTTCTTTAGGGTTTGGGGTGGTTTCTGCTGCGTTTTCATCGCTTTCTATTTTTGTTACTCCCGTCCATTTGTTTTCCCAAATTCGTTTTTGCGCCTCAAAATTTCGAGTAGCCGAACGAATAACCAATTTGATGCCTTCTTTGCGCGCATCGCTGTACATTTGCTCGAAAGCTGCATAGGTGGCTTTATGCAAATACATTCCTTCACGGTCGGCATATTCAGGTGCAATCAATACAAAATCAGGATGTTGCGTTGGGTCGAATTTACCCATAATATAATTCAAATCAAAAGTCGGCGCTAGGGTATCTTGTACTAAAGGAGCTATTGTTGCCAATGTGGTAGCCGTGTCTTTTTGAGTTGACAGGGTCATAGCCTGTTCACTGGGTGAAGTACAAGCCACAAGGCTCAACAAAAAAATCCACATTCGGTACATCATAACAGCAAAGTTTATTTCATCAAAGATACTATTTTATTGCCTAACTTTGGGCAAAATGTAGGACAGTGAAGTTAATTTATCCTTTTCTAAAATGGCTTACTCGCTTTGTTTTATGGATTTATTATCCCAAAACAACGGTACTGAATCGGCAAAATCTAAAGTTTGATCAACCAACTATCATTGCGTGTAGTCATCCCAACACCATGATGGATCCTTTGCATGTGGCTTCTAGGACAAAAAAGATGGTACATTTTTTAGCTAATGCCAATCTTTTTGCCACGCCTTTTGGAAATTGGTTTTATAGCACTTTTTTCTGCATCCCGATTAAACGCCAAATTGATGACCGAAAAAGTGTGGACAACAATAGCTCTTTTGATAGGGTCATTCAGTTTTTAGCAGGTGGTGGTTGCCTTTGGATTGCGCCAGAAGGCGGTAGCTATTGGGGGCGTCATTGGATGTCGCTTAAAACGGGCACTGCGCGCATGGCATTGCTTACAGAGGCGGCACATAATTTTGAACGAGGTTTACGCATTTTGCCGGTAGGGTTAAATTACGAAGCACCGAATTATTTTCGTACCAAATTGGTCATTCACGTGGGCGAACCTATTGATGTGCGCACTTACAAAGCGGCGCATGAGCAGGGATTTCGCCATGCTGTTAATGTGCTAACCCATGATTTGGAAGTTGCTTTACAAGCATTAGAAATTTCACCTTCTGACGAAGAAGAGGACAGTTTGTTAAAAAAACTAGAAATTGTGATACAAAATGAATTACCAGCTTCCAAAAAAGAGGAATTTTTTCGCACGCAATCCATATTGAAGAAAATACAAGCCGAACAGCCCAAAGCCTTGCTACAAAATATAGATGAGTATTTTGAGCTATTAAAGAAATATAAATTGGAAGACCGTTCCGTTATGCACTTTGCTAAGTTAAGTCCATGGCTAAAATGGTTGGACTGGTTGTGGATGATTGGCGGCTTTCCCATTTTCTTGTATGGACTAATCAACAATGCCATTCCTTCGTTCATTCCTTACTATTTCACCAATAGTCGCCAGCCCTACATTGGGTATCGAGCAACGGTAAAAATGGTAATAGGCTTGTTTACGTTCCCTATTTTTTATGGCATTCAAACGGCGTTGGTGCATTACTATTTTCAAAACATATGGCTCACTTTAGGCTACTTGATTACACTCATGCCTACGGGGCTTTTTGCTTGGCACTACTTCGGTTGGTCGAAAATGGTAACAAAGCGTTGGAAAATCAATCGCTTCAGAAAGGAAGTGCAGAACACCTTACTTCAACGCCGACAGTCCATTATTGACAATGGTTTAGCCTTGTTGAATGAGCAATAAGAATAGTTTTTATAAAGCGACTAAGCGCAGTGGCAACTCGATGGGTCTCTGTGAAAGAGATAGCTGCGACTTTTATTTGAGTGTAGCAATGAGGTGTTAGGCTTCAGAGCCTGTGCAAGTGCGCACGATTAACGGACATTCTAAGTTCAATTTATGCTAGGTCATCTGCTTCTTGGCAGAGGTTTTCAAGTGCATCTGCTAATTGTGCTAGCGAGTTTTCTAGTTCTTCAATATCTTTGTCCAGGCGTTTCAGTTCATTGATTTTCTCTCTCGTTAACTTACGGTCTTCAAGTTCTGCGCTTAAATTACAAAGCAGTTCTAATAAATTTTTTCCTTTCCTTCTAATTTGCTTGATTCTCTGGTCGCTTTCATCTAACAGCGATTTCATCCCTTTGGGTGATGTTTGAGCTATTTGCTGAAATTTGATTTCCACACTTTTTAGGTGTTCAAATAAGTCTTTCAGTTCACCCTTTAAATCATTTATCCGTTCCATGATTGGTCGCTTTGGTCTGATACTAAAAAGAGCATCATTGACGATTACTAATGGCATCTTCATAATGTTATTTATTAATGATTGAAATAAAATCCAAGTCGTGTACTTCTTCTTCTGTTACTTCAAATTCAAACTCCCATTCTGTGTATTCCTGTGTAATCGTCTTACGTTCTTTCTCGATACCTAATAATCCGTATAGCTCATTAATTTGCAAAATTGGTTTAACATAAATACAAACTTCCAATGTTTCGCCTACTTTCGGTGTATAAAACTCCGTTCTGATGTTTATAGTTCCTGTTTCTGATGCCAGTGTAAAAATACCCCCTATCATGTTGATGGAAAAAGATTTCTTTACAATACCCTTTATGCGAACTAACGTTCCTAAATAATCGTTCAACTGATGGATCTCCACATATGGAGCGTCTTCAATGTCTTCTTCCGCTACTTCAGGCCCACTGCAAAGGCGCGTAAAGAAAAAGATAGCTACTAACATTAAGGCGATGCTGGTTTTGAACCCGCCTTCTTTTGTTTTTCTCTGTTTCATTTTTTAGAATTTTTGTTTTGAAATAATCATCTTACGCTGTAAATATATTGATTTATTGGGCTGATTGTCAAGTAATAATGGTGCTAAAAAACAAGCCATTACAGGGAGACATATTCGCAAAAGCTATCTTCTTCGGCTTAAAATTTACTGCTAAAATTCCTAAGTGCAAATAAAACATTCAAGAATATTCGAGGAATATTCGAGGAGTGTAAAAATATTCTAGTATATTTGGTTAATTTGTAATACCAAATAAACACATTGCCAGCAGTATGCCGTCTATTCCAAAAAATAAGTTTGAAGAGTTACACCGTAAAATACTTAGCACTTTTAAGAAAGAGTGCCTAGCCAAAGGGCTATCACCTAAAACAAAACCTGATTATCAATTTTATGGATACACTAACATGAAATGGGATGAGAAGCAGCCTAGTATCTATAAATCCATGTCAGAACATGAAAGCGTAATTGCGGTCTTAAATGGCAGTGCTTTCAATGGAAGGTATCTGAGGGATAAAAAAGCGGATTTTGGTAAAGGCAGAGCCATAGACATCAATGATTTTTACCTCAAGCTCTATTGTGCTTACATTGGAGAATTAGATAAAATTGATTATTACAAAGATTCAGATTACAAAACCTTTACCTTCACAGGATTTTACTACGATTACACCAAACATGAGGTAAACACTTTTTATTTAGGTATCACTATTGAGGACGATGAACCTATTAGATATGTGAGTGCTCATCAGGAGGGGTTTCATCGTGAGGAAGACCAATATGTGAGTTATGAAAATTCTATTCATCATGTAGGGGATATGCTCTATTTGAATTTAAGGCGAGAAGACGTTCAATATGTGGATGAAATGCACTTTATTGTTAAAGTGTTCAATAGAAAGCCTGGTGAATGGAAATATCTAACTGGAGTAGTATCTACGATTGCTGCTAATCATCAATATCCTATTGCGGCTAGGGTGATGCTAGTAGAAGAGCGTCATTATCAATCCAATAAAGCACAAATGAAAGTATCCATCGAGCGATACTTAATGCTAAAGAGAAATACCATTCGGGCGCATCCTCGTGAAATCACTACATTAAGGCAACTGGAAGATAGAAGAATAAACGTCAATAGAATTGAACCAATGGTTGGTACATGGAGGGTAATCCATTATGCAAAAGATGGAAAAACGCTGATACAAGATAAAATGGTGATTGAAGAAAGCAGCAAAATAACACTTTACACTAAAGATATGGATTCCGATGTAGCCAATCAAATTGGGGTATGCAGTATGAGCGATGGAAAACTATGTATAGCTACGCATCCAGAAATAGGTACTCGTGTGATTTCTTATATGATTGT
>CALDYY010000090.1 GCA_937944245.1 uncultured Saprospiraceae bacterium
GTCCTTCTTTTAATTTGTCAAGTGTCCTAATCGGGTATTTTCGGGCATAATCGGGCATGGCTCTTTTTTATCCCTAAATATTGAAAAAACGATTGGATAAAACACCTCTAAGTTATCATATATCTGGGGGGGGGGTAAAATATTGCGCTCTTCCTTTTCTCTTTCTAGTTGTACTTCTACCCATGTTAAGTCTGCTTCGGTTAGGCGAGCGGGAATACCTAGCACCTTGAAAATAGCGAGTTGTTGATTTGGCGTAAGCCTTACCCGCTCCTCCAGCACTAGGTCGTATTTGTCTAAGTGCCGTTTTAGCGTCTTAATGCAACTCATGCCATAGAGTGTTGCCATTTCTTGCCTTGTTCTAGTTTCCATATAAACTGACTTTTAATTACATAGAAACTAAATGCAAAAAATGTTTATTTGGTTCATCTATTGTAAGTTAAAATAGTATTTTTTTATCAAAACCCCAAAAAGATAATATATTTTATAAAGAGGCTAGGAATATATTTTTATTCAATTAGGCTAATTTCTATAATAAAAATAGCCTCCTATGAGTAGGCTTAACATGAAGACTCCCCAAAATATAAAAAAGAAAAAAGGAGAAGATAAGGTCAAAGGTACGTCATCGCCAATAAGGATTAAGCCTGACCAGTAATAAGGATGGGCATAAATTTGTTCCGTATTTAATAAGTATTGTCGCTTGGCTTCGGCAAGGGCTTTATTTTTTTTAGTTCGGTTTTTAAATTGTTGATAAGTGGATTTTACAATGTATCGCGTTTGAGCATCGTCAATACTCCAAAGGGAAGCGACAATACTTTTTGCTCCTGCAAAGGTAAAGGCGCGTGCAAGGCTAATTAATCCTTCGCCACTGTAATATTTTCCTAAGTTAGTTTGGCAAGCACTCAAAAAGACCAATTCCGCATTTAATGACAGATTATAAATTTCAGCGGCGTATAATCGTCCATCTTCTGAGGTATCTTTAGGAGCAGCAAAGGCGAGGTAAGAAAATTCTGGATATAAATTATTCACTTCACCGTGTGTTGAAAAATGTATAATGGCATATTTATTTGCTAGTTTTTTAAAATCTGTTTCTTGTGCGTATGCTCCAATGAGTGGCTTAGTCCAAGTGATACGCTGAATACTTTTGGCTTCGGGAATATTATAAGCTAATGGTCGTTGGTTCGTCTGCTTATTAAAAGTAGGGGCGATTGTCAATAATCGGTTACGCTTTCGAGGGGATTGGCGTTGCCTCATATTGAGCCAAAGCTCCGTAGCATAAGCATAGCTAAAATCGTGGTGATGCAATAAATAATCGTGTTCTTTGAACAGAAAAGGTGCTTTCACTTTTTGACTTAGTAGCACTTCAAAAGGCAGATAAATGAGTAGTTTATCGGGAATAATGATAATCTCTTTATGCAATTCTTGAGCAATAGGAGCAAGCAAAAGGTGATAAAATTCAAAGGCTAATTCCGTGTAGGTAGCAAATACTACATCGGGTTGGGCATTTAAGTCAGGACGCGTACGGATACTGTTATAAAACTCAATTAATTGATTCTCGAATGATGATGATTTTAAAACTTCCACCATTTTAAAATCCCGATTGGTTACATGGAAAATAAAAATAGCATTTGCCGTAAGGTGATAATTTACTAGAGATTGTGAATTAGTAAGTTGCGATTGCAAATATTCGATATTTATAAAATCAGATTCTATTTCTTTCGATGGCTCTTTGGTCTTTAGCTGTTGTTGCAAATCGTATTGCTGTACATACGCATTTTTTAAAATCGTTTTATTGGCTAAACTTCCTTTTGCTTCTTCCTGGAAAATAATTTGCTCTACTTTTTCTTTAGCCTTTAGCAGTGATTGTCTTTTATCATTTTTTTCTTGTTTATCAGCGTATTGCATCCATTTTTTTAGAACATCTGCCTTACTTTTTTCAGAATATTGAAAGGCTAATTTATAAAAATCAGGATTTGTCTTTCCTAATTCAAAAGCTACTTTTATAATACCATCATAGATATTCGCATATTCATCGTTAAGATAAATATTGGATTGTAAATTTTCTAGTCCATAGCTCATGGTTTCCATTGTCTTTTCTGCGGCGTGGTAAGCCTCTAAAGCTACTTCCCACTCCCCTAGCGCTTGATGAGCCAAGCCTTTAGCTAAAAAAATATACGTTTTTAATTGTAAGGATTCATTAGAATTGAAGCGTTGGAGTGCACGTTTGAAATATTGAAGTGCGGGTAAATATTGTTGTTTCTTTTGTTGTATTTTTCCTAATTTATAATAGTGCAGTGCATCTTCCTTTGTATTAAGTAATATTTTATAAATATACTCACTTTCGTCATATTCTCTTTTTTGAAAATAGCAATCTCCTATTTTAGAAAGTACATTGTTATATGCTTCTTTGGCATTGAGGGCTTTATAAATTTTCAACACTTGCTTAAAAAAAAGTAGTGCAGCATCATAGTTTCCTTCTTCTAAAAAGCAAGTTCCCAAGTTTTCTTTGGCTATGCCCAGAAATTTATCTTGATAAGGATAATTAACAATAATAAATTCAAACTTCGATATAGCTTCTTCTAAATTACCTTTATAGCGCAAACACAATGCAATATTATAAAGTAAATCGAAATTAAATAGCTTATCTTCATTATTTTGTAGGGAAAGTGCTTTGTTAAATTGCAATAGAGCCGTGTCAAAATCACCAATATCTAAATAAGCATTGCCTAAATTAAAATGTGTATCCGCAATTGTTTTGGGACTTACTTTTTCTGGATCAATAGCAGCTAAGGCCTTTTTAAAATAGATTAATGCTGTTGGCGCATCATTAAGTTTAGCATGACAATTTCCCAAGTTATTGTAAATCAATGGTGTTTGTGGATGGTCGTTGCCTAAACTATCCAATTGAATAGTAAGTGCATGTTGAAAATATGATTTAGCCGTTTCTATTTTATTTTGTTCAAAAAATAAATTGCCAATATTAATAAGATTAGAAATAATGGCTGGACTATTTTCACCAAACTGAATTTGTTTTATAGAAAGTGCTTTTTCATAAAACATAATAGCAGAATCAAAATTATTTTTTTGTTGGTAAGCTAGTCCCATACTCAAATAAACTGTAGCCAAGTCCACATGGTTCTGGGGTAATTCCTTTTGGCGAATCACTAAAGTTTTTTTCAGCAAAAGCAGAGCTTCATCAACGCGATTGATTTGCAAGTAGCAATTTCCAAGATTTTGATAAGTGTTAGCAACTTCCAAACTATGTTCACCGAAGTGTTGGCGACGAATAGTCAAAATCTTTTCATGTAATTGAATGGCGAGCATTGGCTCACCTAGTTGGCGTAAGCAATTCGCCTTAACATTCCAATAGTCCGCCAAGAAAGGTTTGTTCTGGCGAAGCACCAAATCATCCCCTAAAGAATCGCACAATGAAACCACCTGATGACATTGCCCCGATTGCGCCATTGCACGGAGTTCATCTAAGGATTGTGCTATGCTTGGCACGCATAACAGCCAGCTAATGAGCCATATAGCTATCCAACGCAAGTCAATTTGATTAAAAGGTTCAACAGTTCTTTCTTACAATATAGTGTCTATTTGGGAAATAAGGTATCCATTTTACTATATTTTATTCCAACATTTTGTGCCTGAAAACATAAATGATTCTGTTTGAGAAAGAAAATTATCCATTAAACTTCTAATATTATTCAGCCTTCCAACTTTTTTTTGAAAAAATTTAAACAAAATTTTTTTTTAGCAAAATTAAATACTTCAACAAAAAAGCACAAAAAAGCAACTAAAGCACCTTTAAATTAACCATTTTAATAAAATAATCTTATTTTCTCACTCAACAAACACTCATTTTTGTCTTTTTTTTTGGGATTAAGTGGTTGCATATTTGTATTGTCAAAAGGAAATAACGATTGACGACAAGCGATTCAAAAGGGATTCGCCTAGAAATTGAAAGATAAAAACCTGAGATAAATTACTGACGGTTATAGGTTATGGAGTATTTCGCTGAACATCACAAAAACCGATTTAAATTGCCATACAATATGATGTAAAAGTCATAAAATATTTGATGTTTCCGTGAAATGCTTCAAACCGTCGGTTAACTGTTGCTTTTTGATTCCATGAACATATAAAGTCTGTTAAACACAGACCTCGAAAGCCAAAAAAATTAGGTATAAATTCGTTCTTTTTCATGAGATTATAACTTGTTGATGTAAGTCTTGCCCTCGAGAAAAGGGCAAGCTACTTTTTCCAATGAGTTCACAGGATGGTGATTGCTAGTGTCTTTATAAATTACCAGAAACCGATTATGGTATGATGATGGGAGCATAAGTTGCTCCCATTTTTTAAATGAAATTAACTGTTGCACATAAGATATGAACCTGCCCAGGGTTAAAAGATTTTCATGAGTTCACAAACTAGCACTGGGGTAATTTGAGCCGTGTCGTATTGATACGGCTTTTTTTTTGCTATCACCTCTTTTTCCCCTATTTTTACGTCAGTGTAGCCTAATTGTTACTTAGAGCATGTTTAAATTACCTCTTTCAAATTGCTAATTTGAAGATATGATCAACTTTTTGCTTGTTTTTGTGGGCGGTGGTTTAGGAAGCCTTTGCCGATGGGGTATTGCAGTTTCCATAAAAAAATACGCTACTATTTTTCCATTAGGTACTTTTTTTGCCAATTTTATTAGTTGCTTTATTTTAGGCATACTAATTGCGTGGTCAATCAAAGGCAGCCTCTCTCCAACATATAGAACTTTACTAATTACAGGGTTCTGTGGTGGATTTAGCACTTTTTCTACTTTTTCTGCGGAGTCGCTGCAATTACTACAAGTCGGGCAACTTAATTTAGCGTTCCTTAACATAGCAGGAAGCGTAATAGTTGGTTTATTGAGCGTTTGGTTGGGGATGAAATTGGTGTATTGAGAAAAGGTGGATGGATGAGTAGAATAAAACCATTGTTTCTAATCATCCATCCTTACACCATTTACTCAATTCGTTTAATTTTTGCGCCCAATGCTCTTAGTCGCTCATCAATATTTTCGTAACCTCTATCAATTTGATTGATATTGTCAATTACACTTTTGCCTTTGGCTGAAAGGGCTGCAATGAGCAAAGCTACACCTGCACGAATATCAGGGGAAGTCATGCGAATACCGCGCAGTTGATAACGACGGTTCAAGCCAATAACCGTAGCGCGATGCGGATCGCAAAGGATAATTTGCGCACCCATATCAATCAATTTATCTACAAAAAATAAGCGACTTTCAAACATTTTCTGATGAACGAGTACACTTCCTTTTGCTTGGATAGCCAATACGAGGATAATGCTCATCAAATCTGGCGTGAAGCCGGGCCAAGGCGCATCGTAAATAGTCATGATAGAGCCATCTATAAATGTTTGAATTTCGTAGCTTTTTTGAGCGGGAACGCGGATGCTATCTTTACCAATTTCCATTTTTACACCCATGAGTTGGAATACTCTGGGAATAATACCTAGTTGGTGAATGTCTAAGTTTTTGATGGTAATATCAGATTGGGTCATCGCCGCCAAGCCAATAAAACTGCCAACTTCTATCATATCGGGTAGGACTTTGTGCGTTGTCCCTCCTAATTCAGTTACCCCTTCGATAATCAACAAATTCGAGCCAATCCCTTGAATTTTTGCGCCCATTCTATTGAGCATATTGCAAAGTTGCTGAAGGTAAGGTTCACAGGCAGCATTGTAAAGAGTTGTAACACCTTTTGCCATGACAGCAGCCATCACCATATTAGCAGTGCCCGTCACAGAGATTTCATCCATCCAGACGTAAGTGCCTTTTAATCCACGTGTTCGGATATTGTAAACGTAATTATCTTGGTCAAAAGTAAAGGTAGCACCTAGTTTTTCCAAGCCGTTGAAATGGGTATCCATTCTTCGGCGTCCAATTTTATCACCGCCGGGCTGTGGTAAAAAACCACGCTTAAACCTTGCCAACATCGGACCAACAAGCATAACGGAGCCTCTTATTTTTGTTGCATTTTTTCTAAAATCATCGGTTTCAAAATAATTAAGGTCAATATCATCTGCTTGGAAGGAATAGGTGTGGCTATCTAATTGTTCCACTTTTACACCAAATCCTTTGAGCAACGCTATCAATAGCGTAACATCTACAATGTTCGGTACATTGCTAATCGTTACTTTTTCTCTAGTCAAAATGACAGCACAAAGAATTTGTAGGACTTCGTTTTTTGCGCCTTGTGGCGTAATTTCTCCATGCAAAGCATGACCTCCAATAACTTCAAATGATCCCATGTTGGTTAGTCTATAAAAGTTTTGTATGATTAAATTTTATTTTAAAAGATGCTGTTAGTGCTATTGCTTACCGATTAATCGCCCTTCAAAGCTCCAATCATAGGAGTCTAAGCCTTTCAGACAGGCTTGCAATAAGCTAATACTACTCCCCACATCTTCTTTATGCACCATCTCAATACTCTGATGAATGTATCGCAAAGGTATAGAAATTGCACCAGCAATAGCGCCATTTTTGCCATATCTTTGCAGAGGAGCTGTATCTGTTCCACCAGCAGGCAGTATTTCTGGTTGCCAGCTAATGCGATGCTCCATAGCTATTTTCTTCATGTAAGCCACCATTCGATAGTCGCAAATGGTGGAGGCATCCATGATTTTTATAGCAGTACCTGCGCCTAATCGGGTAACAGCTTCGTGTGCTTGTGCAGAAGGCGTATCGTATGCAATCGTAACATCTAAACCGAAAGCAAAATCTGGGTTGATTTGATGCGCAGCAGAAGTTGCTCCTCTTAAACCAACTTCTTCTTGGACAGTGAAGGTAGCATAAATATCATATGGTACTTGCTGATTTTTCAACATTCTCAACGTTTCTATCAAGATATAGACAGAAATTCGGTTATCCAACGATTTGCTATTGATGCAATCGCCCATTTCAATCAGTTGTCGCTCGCGCGTAATGGGATTACCAACGGAAACAATTTTTTCTACATCCGCCTTTTTCATACCTAAATCAATGAAGTAATCTGTAATGGGTACTACTTTAGTTCGTTCCTCTTGCTTCATAATGTGAATAGGTTTTGTTCCCATCACACCCATTACATCTAGTTTCCCATGTACGATAACTCGTTGAGCAGTAAGGGTCTTAGGGTCAAAACCACCAAGCGGATGAAAGCGCAAAAAACCTGCTTCGTCAATGTGCGTAACAATAAAACTAATTTCATCCATGTGGGCTGCCACCATTGCTTTTTTACGTTCTCTACCTTTCTTTATGGCAATAACATTCCCCATAGCACTGATGTGTACCTCATCCACCAATGGCATTACCTCCTGAATAATAACTTCTCGGATTTTCGTTTCAAAGCCTGGCGCACCAGGTGTTTCACAAATTTTTTTTAAAAGAGTGATGTTTATCATAGTTGTAGCATTTGCAGTAACTCATAGTTGATTGATATCACGTCTTTTCTGCTTATTTTAGTTGATAAAACAATAAAGACGAACTCAAACACGTACTGCATGATTAAAATGTGTTGATTTTATGCAAGTAATTGGCAAGTAATTTACTGCTTTCCCAATACCTTTAAATTATATAACAAAAGTGTCAGATTATTGCGAAATAAACAACAACTAATCCAAAAAGTGTTAAGTAAGATTTAAAATAATTACTATTCTTTTGCATAAGAATTTGATACCACGGCTGATATAAAATTTAGCATCTTTGTAAAGAATTACAGGCTTTTGTTGAATTACAAATTTTGATATGTCTATCAAAAAACTGGCAGGAGAAACAGCTATTTACGGCGGCGCGCATATTTCGGGAAAGTTAATTAACTTCTTATTACTCTACGTGCATACGGATATTTTCCCTGCGGATAAGTTTGGTATTCAGACATTTATCTACTCCATCATCCCATTTCTTTCTGTACTGTTCACCTATCGCATTGAGGTTGCTTACTTTAGATATGGCAGTGATAAAGAAATGTCAGAATCTAGTGTTTATACCACTACTGCCATCTCTGTTTTTGTTTCTACTTTACTTTTTGGAGGAGTTCTTGCCTTATTCATTCCTTCTTTACTTAGCTTCACCACTTATGCTGATTATGAATCACTCTTTTTCTTAGCCCTCTTCATTTTATGTATTGATTCTGTTAATTCTGTTTTTTATGCAAAACTCCGCTTAGATGGTCGCCCTTTAAAATTTGCACTAGCACAATTAGGTGGCATTATCATCACTGTACTAACGAATTTAATATTTTTTTATTACTTGCCACAATTCTCAAAAAATGAATGGATAAGTTTTTTTTATAATCCAGAATATGGTATTGGTTATATTTTCGTAGCTAACTTATTGGGTAGCCTTATCTCTTTTTTAATACTTAGTCCATTGATTACCAAGATTCAATGGCGTTCCTTTGATTGGACAATTTGGAAAAAGATGATTCATTTTGCTGCACCGCTCATCCTCGTTGGTTTAAGTTTTGTGGTGAATGAACTTTTTGACCGCTTGGTGATTCCTACGCTTGCCCCAGGCGAAACCCAAGCAGAACGAGATACACAACTAGGTATTTACGGCGCGATGTATAAACTTACTATGTTTATTGCACTTTTTCGGCAAGCATTTCAGTACGCAGGCGAGCCATTTTTCTTTCATCAGAAAACTGCCGAAAACGCTAAACAGGTTTATGCAGACATCGCCAAGTTCTTTACTATTATTGTTTCCGCTGGTTTTTTATTTATCCTTTTATACCTCGATATTTTAAAATACCTTATTGCAAACCCTACTTATTGGCAGGGTTTACATGTTGTACCAATACTGCTGATGGCAAATTTATTACTTGGGGTCTATTATACTTTTTCAGTTTGGTACAAAATAACAGACCGTACTATCTGGGGGGCTTACATTTCTTTAGGTGGCGCAGCCATCACTGTTGTTATTAACTTATTGTTCATTCCAAAATTTGGCTATGTGGCTGCTGCATGGGCAACGCTTGCAGCCTATGGTGCAATGACAATTGCTAGTTATGTAGCTGGACAACGATTCTACAAAATACCTTACCAAACAGGCAGAATTATTGCCTACATTGGTTTCGCTTGGCTAGGTTATGCAATATCAACATATATCAAGGATTGGGTAGCAAATCAATGGATACTAGCGTTAGCACTTAATTCTTTAATTATGTTGGGTTATTTTATAATGGTGGTTCAGTTAGAATGGAAAACGATTCAACAATATTTTTTAAGAACAAAGCTAGGCTAGAAGCTATGCCAAATTTAAAATTTGACATAGCTTTTTTTCATTATTATTAATCATTATTCAAAATCAAAGGCATGCCATTTTTCCCACTACCTACGATAATTGTTTTGGAATTGGGAGATTTAGAAAGCTCAATGGTAGCCTCTATACCTTTATCTCTCAAAATATTTTCAGATAAACTGGCATTCAGAATGCGGTTAGATTCTGCTTTAGCTTGCGCTTCGATAATTCTTCTTTCTGCTTCTTTTCTTTCTTGTGCAAGAATAAACTCATACTTCAGGGCAGATTGTTCAGCTTCTAGTTTATCCTCAATCGCTCTTTTTACTTTGTCTGGCAAAGAAATATCGCGAATAAGTGCTGCACGAAGCACTAAGTAATTATCTGCTAATTTTTTTTCCAAGTTGTTTTGAATCATAGTTTGTACCTCATCTCGGCGTGTAGAGTATAGTTCTTCAGGGGTAAATCGTCCAATAATTTCTCGCACTGCCGAGCGCGCTTCAGGACGTACAAGTGTTTCGCGATAGTTCTCCCCAAATTTTTCGTGTAAGTCCGCAATTTTATCATATTGAGGATGGAAACGGAACGTTACGTCCACTGAAATATTCAAGCCATTACTAGAAAGCACTTGCATTTGCTCATCAACTTGTGTTTCGCGTACATCGTAAGTGTAAACACTATTCCAAGGAGCAATAATGTGGAAGCCAGGTGTGAATAAGTTTTCTCTGTCCAAGCCGCCGCCAAAACGCTTGAACAATACCCCTCGCTCTCCTGCATTGATAGTGAGGAAAGTAGCATTAGAAAAAATTAATATTGCGATTAAAGAAAGGAATACAACAATTCCTGTGGTTACGAGCTTACCTTGTTTCATTTTTATTGTTTTTTATTCGTTAAAGTTAAGTAAATTTAATACAATAACTAGGAATTGCTTCTGCATGGTTAGAGATAATATACCAAAAGATACTTTTTCAAGACTAAAATTAAATTATTTAAACCAACTGGCATACATCACATAGTTGTTAGCGATGCGTTGTACGGTGTCGTTAAATTGTTCTGCACTTAATACCTTTACTTTTTTAGCTGGAATACCTGCATAAATATGTCCTGATTCCAAATGACTTTTTTCCAATACCACTGCCCCAGCCGCAATCAAGACATTTTCCTCTACCACTGCATGATCCATGATGATTGCGCCCATACCTACCAGTACGTTATCGTGTAGCGTACAACCATGTACAATTGCTCGATGACCAACTGAAACATTATTGCCAATAACAGTGGCAGCGCGTTCATAGGTACAGTGAATGATGGCACCGTCTTGCACATTTACTTTATTGCCCATCACAATACTGTTAACGTCGCCCCTTATCACTGCATGAAACCATACACTACAATCGTTGCCCATTTGCACATCGCCTACAATAACTGCATTTTCAGCAAGATAACAGCCCTCACCAAATAAGGGTGAAATACCTTTTATTGACTTAATGAGTGCCATATATTATTTGATTGGCGTTAGTGTATATCCTTCTTTTTCAAGAAGTTCTATTACACCTTGCGCTCCCGGCAGGTGTCCTGCACCAACAGCAAAGAAGGTGGATTCTTTTTCCATAGCGGTAATCATTAGTGGTATCCAAGATTGATTGCGCTTAACAAGCAGAATATCTTCGTATTTACCAAAGCCTTCTTCATCACTACTAACCATGCGTTGCATTCCCTCTAAATCTTGATTTTTGTATAACTCTACCATTTTTCGGAACTGGTCTTCGCTGGCATCTGAACTTTTTATGCCATCTACCAGCATCTTGGCTTGTGCTTCATAAGGAATACTGTCAAATAAACTCATCTGAAACTCCATAGTCTCCAAACCACTAATAGGTTTGTTTTGCGCTTTGGCTTTGTCCATAAGTTTAAATTCGTAGGAAACAATTTCACCAGAAGACATTTTTTCGGGAGAAATATCCCCTGAAGCCAATGCAGAAAGAAACATAGGTTTCATACGCTCCAGCAATACCAATGGTAATCCTATTTTAGAAAAGTGTTTTTGCACTAATTCATAATCTTCCTTTGAAATGAGGTCGCGCAAAGTCTTTCCACCGTCCATGAATGCTTTCATCATCATAGACATCTGGGAGGACATGTTATTCATGTCATCTAATTTTATTTCAAAAGCTACCGATTTTGACTCTTGAAAGGCTTTCTCCATTGCTGGTGTAAACAAAAAGTCCTCTTTGTTAATCAAATGAATAGTACCGAATACATATGAAGGATTTTTCAACCCTTTGCCGGTAACTTTCCAAAGTAGTGAATTGCGGTCTTCTATTTTCCTATCCCCAGTAATTGTCGAATCTGCGGAAGCAGTCTGGGCAAAGACGAATGGTACAAAACTTAAAAGTGCAAGTGTTAAACAAACAAGATGTTTTCTATTTTCCATTATCAGCTTTATTTTATTTTGAAAATAAAATTTGTGGCATAAAGTTGCATATCGGCTTTCGATTTCAAGATTATTTACTAAAGTTAATATTTTTGTTTTCCTAATAAAGTTTATCAAAGTCTTCTACAATCGTGAGTACGATTTGTAAATCTTCAAAAAAATCACGCACCAATTCAAAACTAACATTTGACTTTAACAAGTAAGGCTCCAAAAAGTCTTTCGGCTCTGATAAAAATAGATATACTTTATTTTGGACAAAGGACAAATAAATATCCTTCTGACTACGCTCGTGAAATTCAGCAATCATCCGTTGTTTTTCCAGTGGAATTAGTTTCTTCCAGTTGCCGTTTTGTGTGGCATAGGTAGTAAATTTTTCCAAATAAGGAGCATCTTGCAACAAATGATCCACATTTTGCCCTCCATCTATTGCCAGTCCCTCTATGGCTCTCAAATGAAATTGCTTTTTATTTTTTGGAATAATCCATAGGATTTCTGTAAACTCTTCTTGGAGTTCACTGTGCAAAAAAATACCCTTAAAAATGCTCTGTAGCTTCCCATTAACGGGAGAAATATCTTGCACTAGAATTTCGCATAGTTCAAAATCAACACTACCAATACTTCCACTAATGTAGTCTTCACCGCGATAAAAAATAGCAGGTGTAGCAAAAATTTTGCTATCTAAAAAGGTGCTACGCTGCAAGAAAAATTTAGCATCGTATTTAAAATTTCTATAATTCAAATTGTCGCTTAGAAAATATAATATCAAATTGATAACGTTGGGCTTAAATGTAAATCGAAATTGTCTTGCTTGATAAATTATCCAGCCTATATAAAATGAACTGATGATAAAAACTAAAAGCGTAATCGCTAAAATATTGATATAGAGATTGATAGTAAACAAACATAAAAGTAGAAAAGTAGAAATAATGCTTAGGCGAACTACTCGCTTTCGCTTTAATTCCATCCTCAATAGTTCTGGGTGGATGGTTTGGTTGTAATAAATTCTAAAATCATTCATTCTTTCCATAACACGAATGTAAGATAGTGTTATGAAATTAAGTACAAAGAAAAATCAAGTTTTTAAAATTGTTGCTTTTATGCATCATCACTCCCCTCGAATAAGATGAATAAATCCAGACAAGACTACCTCTTGTGCAATTACCCCTATCACGCGACGTTCAAATACGCGACAAGTATAAAAATAAACACCTTCGGCTAAGGCATCGCCATTCAAATTTGTACCATCCCAATTAATATTTGGTTCGGTAGTCTCAAATACCAACTGTCCCCATCTATTTACAATTTTGAGGTCAATACGCTCAATAAACCGATAAGGATAAGGCACGAACACGTCATTAGCGCCATCACCATTAGGTGTAAATGTATTTGGCAAATTATATATAGGACAATTATCAACACAAACCGTGTCGCTTGGCGCACTTTCGTTGCCATTGAAATCCAATGCCGTAACCATGTAGCAACCGGCTATACTTTGATTGGGTTGGTCTAAGAAAAAAGTATCTGTGGCTGAAGTAGTTACGCCAATACGTTGTAAGGGTTGACCAATCTCAGCACCATAGTATATATTGTAACTCGCCACGTCGTCTGTATCATTACAGGTGCGATTAGGATTAGTCCAAATCAAAATATTTTGGGTTTCATCAATAGGAATGGGAGGCTCTTGCGTTTCACATACGTTTAGTACAGTCAATCGAGGTGAACAAGGAGGAACATTATCAAAAGGTGTACCACAAGCCTTTTGAGAAAAATTCAAAATAGGATTAATAATGTTGGGAATACCATAAGAGCCAATACTTTGAACAAGATAGCAGTATTGTGTTCCATTTTCTAAAGCACGATGGCTGTAATTTCTTGTAGTAATGGTATCCAGAACAGTCAAATTATTATTGTCGTCCACAAGAAAAACGACGTATTTAGTATTTATCCAAGGTACTTGCTCCTGCCAAGTTAGTATGTTGGCTTGATCTGTTGGATTAACACTTAAAAAAATCGAAGCAGCAGCTTGCGTTTCTCCTAGTGGTGTAGCTTCATTATTGACATAAAATGCTATTTTGTAGGTAAAAGCTAACTGTTGCGTATTTAGCTCACGGTCTATGAAAATAGTATCATTGGCGTTAGCAAAATTATCGCTAACAAAATCAGCGATAGGTTGAAAATCAGTACCGCCAATACCTGTTGCTCGAAATAGTTGATAGCGATAAGGCGGACGATTTTGTAGGGTATCCAAATCAGTTGGATTGGGTTTAGACCATCTTACCTCTATCTCACCAGTAGCGGTATTGGTCGTCAATACGCTTACATTTGTGATGATAGGGGCATCTCGACTGAGTTGCACACAAGCCTCATTAGAAGGCAAACTCGGCACGCGATTGTAAGGAAAATTACCATTTGGCGATAAACGTGCAAATTCTGCCAAAATACGATAGCAATAAGTTTTACCTCGTTCTACGTTTTGATCTATAAATTCATAGCGGTCACCATCCACATTGAGTGCTCTTCGGTCAAAAGCTAAACGAGTATAACCTCTACCTGCCAATCCAATAGTACAAGTATCTGTAACAAAAGGATTACTACCTTCTCTGCGCCAAATTGAAAAACCTCTGAAATATTGATTTTCAGCATTTTCACAAAAATACGGGCTTTCCCAAGTTACAGATACACGCCCTCCAATGGATTCCGCTTGCACATCTTCTGGTGGGGGTCCGACAACTTTTATACGGACTGTTTTTAGTGTTGCTAGTCCTGTGGTATCTCTTAAAAAGTCATCTACTGCTTTGAATACAACAGAGTAAGGCTGTCCAGAAATATGCTCGCAAGTAGTTTGCCATCGAAATCGTTTAACAACTGGCTGCTGCTGAAAACTCAGGTTGTTATTTTCAAATGTAGCTGGACTAATGTCTAAGATGAGCGGTCCTCCGAAAGCCTGCAACTGCACTCGCTGATTGGATTCTACCAAAGGGGCTGTGCCTATTACATCAAATTCTACGACCTGACCTGCTACCACACAAATTTCATCGAATGGTACTTTCACTTCAGGAGGCAAATTCTGGCAGCGCTCTACTCGAATTTGCATATCCCGAATAGTAGTGTCAATAGGAACGCCGTTTCGCCATTCAATAATAATGATGGCTAAGTTAAATTCGCCCTCCCTTTGAGGGGCGTTCCATAAAATATCCCCTGTTACCCTATTAAGAGTCAGTGTATTATTCGCTCCAGGATCTACTTGATTGGGAAATAAATATCTTGGAACTGGCGCATTAATGTCTTGACGAGGTACAATAAATTCGTAAGAGAGACTATCGCCATCAGGGTCATAGGCATTAGGATTATGTTGAAAAGGTTGCCCTACACAACCAATATCAATAGGCGGTTGTAGCAATCTTGGGGTACTATTACAACCCTGAAATTGAGGATTTAAGAAGGTATAGGTGGTTGCTAAGTGAAAGGCAATGTTTACGGAATTGGGGAAATTAATATTCCAGATGCCAGACACACGATTAGGGTCAGTCATGGTCAAGGTGTAAGTTGCCCTACCAGGATAAGTGTGCTCCGCGATATATATATTTTTTTTGATGAAATTGCCGACTGGTTCACCGTTTTGTCTTGGTCCATTAATTCTACCTACCCTTGTGCAAGTACCATCACCCCAGCAAAGTTCAAGCGTATCTCGGTCGGCATTCACACTTCTTATATCGGTGTAAGTAGTAATAGTAGCTCTTATCGTAAGGGCGTTGCAATCTCCAATTTGCTCCACCTGAATTTCCCCTGCCCTATTGTGGGTAGCAAAAGCTGTGTTTAAACCTAAGCCCAAGAGCA
The DNA here is from genome assembly GCA_937944245.1 of uncultured Saprospiraceae bacterium. Classification (GTDB taxonomy): domain Bacteria; phylum Bacteroidota; class Bacteroidia; order Chitinophagales; family Saprospiraceae; genus JAAUTG01. The sequence continues at coordinate 15,543 of CALDYY010000090.1, forward strand.
ACAGAGGAAATATAATCCTTTTCTGCATGAATTAGCGTTGAATGTTAGCACATAAGATTTCAGCAAAACAAAATCGGGAGGTTTTGCTATTGTATAAACGATAAAATGAATTAAATAGTTGTTAACTTCTCATTTATTAGGTTTTCCGAATCTAGTGTAAAGTGGTATGCAAGCATATCCAATGACCTAGTCTTATTATCGCATAGGATAAAAAATGCCCTCATTACAAATATTTACTTATATCGGCTAACTTTGTAGCATTAAATTACATGTTAATTATCAAAACATTATGAATTATTCTATTATTATTTTAGCAATTTTGTGCTATGCCCTCAACGGTATTGCACAAGATAGTAAGATGGACTATTACCCACCATCTACTGTTCCTGACAGGATTATACTTACGTTAACGGCTACACCACATAACAGTATGGCAATCAACTGGCGTACCTCGCTAGGTATTGGGGAAAGTCAAGTACAAGTGCTACTCGCCGATGCTTCGCCTATCAAAGCAGATTCTGCGATGACTTTCAAGGCTAGTAGTAGCATATTGATTTCTGACAAAAATGGTGCAAAATATCACTCCGCTATAATGTCTTCCTTAAAGCCAGAAACAAAGTATATTTACAGAGTTGGCGATGGCAGTTACTGGAGTGAGTGGTTTCAGTTTAAGACAGCCAGTGCATCGGCAAAGCCCGTTTCTTTTATTTATTTAGGCGATGCACAAAATGACTTAAAAGCACAATGGTCAAGAGCAGTTAGAGGCGCATTTAGTAAAATGCCTAAAGCTGATTTCATGCTTCACGCTGGCGACCTGATTGACCAAGCGAACAATGACCACCAATGGGGTGAATGGTTTTATGCTGGCGGTTGGATGTATGGTATGATTCCTAACGTAGCTACACCAGGCAATCACGAATATTACAGGGATGAAGAAAGAAAATCAAGATTGTCCAAACACTGGGAGCCTACCTTTACCTTTCCCAACAACGGACCTGAAGGAGCACAAGAAGCTGTTTATTACATTGATTATCAAGATGTAAAAATAATATCTCTCAATGCCATTTCCTTTCAGATATCTCCACAAGATAGTGCAGCTCAGGTAAATTGGTTGACTGATGTGCTAAAAAACAACGATAAAAAGTGGACGATTGTAACCATGCACTACCCTATTTATTCCTCAAAAATGGGAAGAGACAACGTTAAATTGAGAAATGCCTTGCAGCCAATTTTTGAACAGTACCATGTAGATTTACTGCTTCAAGGACACGATCACACTTACGGAAGAGGTACTAACATACCTTTTGGTAAAAATAAGGTTACTAGCGGACCGATTTATTTAATCAGCGTTAGCGGACCAAAAATGTATGATATAGGTTTAGAGGACTGGATGCAAAGAGCAGCTTCCAACACGCAGTTATATCAGTTAATTCACATTGACAGCGATGTACTAAAATACGAAGCTTACACTATTGTAGATGAATTGTACGATGCTTTTGAGTTGCGCAAACAAGCAAATAAAAGAAACGTATTCTTAGACCTTGCGCCGAAAGATGTGATTGAACCTTTGGAAGTCCCCGAAGCTTTTCAAAAGCGATACACAGAAGAAGACTGGGCAAAGTACCGCCAACAGTTTGAGGCTTACAAAGCAAGGAAGAACTAAAAATTTCTACGACCTTTCAGTCAAAAAAATGAGTAGTAATTTAGCTTTAGACATTATCCGAATAAAAGCTAAATTACTGCTTAACTTATCTTATTTGCCTTTCAATATTAAATATTTGTAACGTAGTTTTGTCAGTTTTTAACTGAAATTTAACAAAATATCAAAAAATATTTGTATTATCATATTCTATTTCTATAATTGCATTTAGAATTACAATCCATTTTTTCTTAACTATTAATACAAATAAAGTAAGGCTCTATGAAATTTTTACAACCACTTATTTTTTTGCTAACACTCTCATTTCCATCGCTAATCTTTAGTCAAACCATTTCAGGCATAGTTACAGATGAGCGAAATGAGGCACTTTTAGGCGTAAACGTACTAGCCCCCGCTGCCAACAAAGGTACGGTTACAGACACCGATGGGGCTTATAGCCTCCAACTAGCTGCTGGTGAATATCAAATCGTGTTTAGCTACACAGGCTACACCACACAAACAGCAACCGTAAATGTTAAGCCGGGTGAAAATCTGAAGCTAAACATTGTTTTACAAGAAGGTGTAGCAAGTTTAGGAGACGTAGTAGTCGTAGGTTCGCGCACTGCACCGCGAAGTTCAACAACAAGCCCACTGCCTGTGGATGTACTCTCATCAAGAGAAATCACTTCTACTGGGCAAAACTCTTTTGACAAAGCATTGCAGTACAGAATCCCATCATTTAACACTGTGCAAACGCCTGTAAATGATGCAACAGCATTGCTCGACCCTTACGAAATCAGAAATATGGGACCAAGCCGTACACTGATTTTGATTAATGGAAAACGAAAGAATTTGAGTTCTTTACTCTACACACAAACTTCACCAGGTCGTGGAGAAACAGGAGCAGACATATCTGCCATTCCCGTAGATGCTATTGAGCGTGTAGAAATTTTGCGCGATGGTGCTTCCGCTCAGTATGGTTCTGATGCCATTGCAGGCGTTATGAACATCGTGCTAAAAAGTAGCGCATCAGGAAGCGGATTGACACTAAGAACTGGCATTACCTCTGCTGGCGATGGCGAAACTTTTGGTGTTGCTTTCAATGAAGGCACTAAGTTAGGTGCAAATGGTTTTATCAATTATACGATTGACCTTTCCAAAGTAGGGTTAGCTAACCGACCAGGCATGGTAGATGCGGAAGGAGAAGCTGCCGATTTTGGAGCAGATATCAACCAAGTTCGTGCCTTTTTAAGTCGTTTTCCAGATGCGGGAAACATCAACGGTTCACCCACCACTACCGCAGCTAAGTTCTTAGTAAATGCTGGAGCACGCATCTCCAATGAAGTAGATTTTTACGCTAACGCTGCTTACATTTACAAGAAAGTCAACAGTTTTGCAAACTACAGAACGCCTTATTGGCGACCACTCTCTAGTTTCCCTTACTTACTTGACTTTTTTGGTGTAAATGGCGAATACGTGGGTTATGTACCAACCTTTGATGGTGATTTGCTAGATTACAATGGTACGGTAGGATTCAAGTCAAGTAAGAACGGTTGGTTAGCAGATGTTTCATTTACTACGGGTGGCAATCAACAGACTTACACTGTACGCAATTCTCATAACCGAAATAGCACGTTAAATCCAGATGGTACTTTCAAATACAGAGAAAACAGCCCAATCGTGTTTTACCCAGGTGGTACACGATTCACGCATGCCGTTGGAAACATTGACGTTTCTAAACGCTTTACAGAAAAAGTGAGTATGGCATTTGGTTCTGAGTTCAGAACAGAAAACTTTACAGTAATTGAAGGAGATGAGGCTTCCTATGAGGACGGTGGCGCAGACTCTTTTGCAGGCAATGACCCGCGTAACTCAGGCAAATTCAACCGTTATAACTTTGGTGGTTACTTGGATTTTGCGTTTGATTTAACGGATGATTTCCTCATTAACGCTACTGGTCGCTTAGAAAATTATAGTGATTTTGGCGATGCGTTTGTTTGGAAAATTAGCTCTCGCTACAAACTTGCAGAAGACCGCGTAACTCTGCGTGGTTCGGTATCCACTGGTTTCCGTGCACCGACATTACACCAAATTTACACTCAAAAAGCACAGTACAGCTTTGTGCCAGGTCAAGGTATTCAAGTTGGTGGTTTGGTGAGTAACGTTTCAAGAGAGGCTCGTTTGTTGGGTATTCCAAATCTTGACCCAGAAAGATCAACAAATATTACGGTTGGTTTAGGATTAAGACCAAATACTAACTTTAGCGTAACATTAGATTACTTTAACATTGCTGTAAAAGATAGAATCATTTTAAGTACAGAAATTGGTGCTAGCGCAGCAGGCAATACGCAGTTGGATGCTATTTTGAAAGCAAACAATCTATCCGATTTGAGTTTCTTTGTTAATGCCTTAGATACACGTACATCGGGTATTGACGTGGTAATGAGTTACAAAGGAGTAAATTTAGGCACAGGAAACATGGCGTTCAATCTTTCTGGAAACTATATGCTACAAAATGGTAGAGAAGGAGAAGTGAACAATCCTGAATTGGTTGCGAGAGCAGGACAATCAGTGGCTAATCCTACACAAGAAGCCTTGTTCTTTACCTCTCGTCCTAAATTCAAGGCTATATTGGGCATTGATTACAACATCAGTAAGTTCAACTTTATACTCAATAATACCCTTTTCGGACCAACGACTTTCCGCCAGCAAGGTCTTGACCCGAATTTATACACAGAATTTAAGACAAATATAGTAACTGATTTAGGCGTTACTTATAGATTATCAGAAAAAACAACTGTCATGTTCAACATCAATAACTTGTTGAATGTGCTACCGGAATGGGAATTTAAAGCCGACAATCCACAAGGAGAGAATATTTTGAAAGACCCAGCAAAGGTGAAAGAAAACTCTAACTTAATCACGTTTAACCAACGTTATTCTCAAATGACTTACGATGGTTATCATTTCAGCCAGTTGGGTACTATTTTCAACTTGTCGTTCAACATTCGATTCTAAATAGCAGCACAAACAGGAAAGATTTTAGCTAATCTTTCAAGAAACAAAGCCTCTAAGGTTGGTTAACTTTAGGGGCTTTCGTGTTTTAGAGATTATGAGCATACAGAATGCTTACCGCTAATATATCCATGGAATGTTGCAGTGCGGATTGACTCCTTAATGATAAGCGCACGACTTATTTTTTCTAACATTTTTAATCATGAACTTCAGTATTAAACTTTTGTTACTTTTTGCTCTAATCTAATCATGAGTATGCTATCTTGTTCAAAAGATAGCTTGACATCAGAAAAAGTTGATGAATTCACGGATTATGAAATCAATAAGTTAGGCGTGTTACATAATGCCTACTTGAGTAAGGTTTTTAAGCAATTTAATTACGAAAAAGATGATAGATTTGAAGAACTTAGTATCTCTTTTGAAAACCTAATCAATAGCGAAGGTCTAAATCATAACTTTAAATACTATTTTCAGCAACTTGGAAATTGCAATGTAGAATGTGTTAAAACCTTCCTTGGGAAAGAGCATACCTACATCGAACAATTAGATATATATGTCTTAAGCAACAGTGAATACTTACAAAAAGATTTACTAGCTCAAGTTGAGGTCATTAAATCAGAAGCAAAAGCCAAAATAAAAGATTCCAAAAAACTAAACGTTGTCTTATCTTATCTGGAAGTTTATCAATATTCATCTTATTTTTGGCTTCCAGTTTCAAGAGGAGGCTCTGGTGAGGGATACGAAATTATTGAAAAATTAAGAGCAAGTTCTAGTGAAATAGAAAAAAGGTGCAATTATAGAAATGTAATACGGGATGATGCTTTTGCTGTATCGTCGGGATTAATTTCGTCTGCTTTTTGGGCAGGTATAGTTGGAGGTCCTATTGCACCAGCGGTTTTCTTCGGTCAAATAGCCGTTGGAGCAGCAATTGGATCTGCATGGACAGCCATTTGTCCATGAGAGTAAAATCGTTCATTTTTACAGCTATCAACAAATATTGGAAGCTAAACTATCAATAATAATAAAATAGTTATGGATAAAAAGACTTTGATTGTTTATATTATTGGATGTTTACTGGGCTATATCATCATTTACATGTTATATGTTAAACTAGGAAACGATGCTTTATCTTGGAAAACATTTGGCGTTACCTTACTTCTTTGGCTAGGACAATTACTTATATGGTCTTGGGAAGTTCTATTAAACAAGAAAAAGTGGCGTGTTAATAATATAAACTTGATAGCATATTTTTCTAGTTTTATTTTTATTTGTTTGTTGGCGTATATAATCTACTTTTATTTGCTTGGCTTTTCTTACACATCAAGAAATTTTTTGCATGTTTTCTTCCTTTGTATGATTCAGCCAATAATTTCGTTTTGGACATTTTTTGGTGAAAAAAGTACAACATAAAAGATTTAACTATTACCTCTCATTTCATAGGGATTTAGTATTAATCTTTGTTTAAAGCTAGATGTCGCAAGTCTTAAAGATTTGCGACAGTTAGTTCTTTTATTTTCTTTTTTCTAGTTCCTGATTGATTGTTTTGATGAGTTGCATTATCTACCTCAAGGTTTCCATCATTGTAGTTTGTTCTACGGTTCCGACGTGCTGGCTATTGATGTAGCCATAAGCATTTTGATTTTGATAAAGGTTAAATACTTGCTTTTCGTTGAAGCCAACTATGGTGGATACATCCATGCAATGTTGCAGTGCGGATTGACTCCTTAAAGATAAGCGCACGACTTATTTTTTCTAACATTTTTAATCATGAAACTTAGTATTAAATTTTTGTCTATTATTATGATTGTGTTTTTCCTATTTGGCTGTGAAAAATCAGAGATAGAAATAAACTCAAATTTAGTTACTGATGTTCAACAATCTAAAGAGTATGATGCCTATCTGGATGAAGTTTTTTTCAAATTGGTAGATTTAACATTAGAGATTAAGATTTCTGATAATCGAACTAATAGACAAATATTAAATCAGATTGAGTCAAAAATAGATATAAAAAGTTTTGAAGAAAATGCGTTATCCATAACCAAGCAGCTAATTACTAAATTTCCTCAAATGAAGGAAATGACAGTGGAAGAATTAGCTATGATATTTGAGGATGGTATTAATAAAAGAATTAAGCCTTTGCTTGTAAAAAATGCGTGTCATGAAAGATGTTTTGGTGAATACCAACACTCTTTCAGAAAAGCAGCTGGCAGTGTATTCTTTGGTACAATTGGAGCCTTGGGGAGTGCATTAACTGGAAACATATTTGCAGGAATTGCTTCAGGATGGACATTTGTTCAAGGTGTTATGGATATTAGTGCTGCAAATGGGCAAAGGGAAAATTGTTATCAAAACTGTCCCTAACAAATAAACAAGTGGTTATTTCTTATTGTGGTCTAAGGGAAATAATCACTTAACAATTTAGCCCGATAAAAATTGGCCATAATTAAAAAAATTTTGAACTAAATCATTACAAAAAATCAGAATCATGTTAAAAATACTATTTTACGGGATTCCTATTTCGTACTTAATATTTTTGGTGGCACAAGCCATTTACTTTGGAAATATATCTGACTCCTTTTTCTCTAAAGAAATAGCTTTTCGGATAAATGTTATTATGATAACTTTATCATTAGTAGTAAGTTATCTATATAGAGCATCTCGAGGAGAATTAACGCAAAGAATGAAAACTAGCCTTTATGTATGTATGATAGGAATTTTAATAGGGATAATA
>CALDYY010000091.1 GCA_937944245.1 uncultured Saprospiraceae bacterium
AAACGCTCCATTTGTAGTCGTTCTTCTTGTAATCTTTCTTGCAGTGTTTGTGTGATATAAGTGGCATACTGTTCCAAAGTCAATTCAAAATTGTAATTGTGTTGAACTAAAAAGTCAGCAACTGCGGTCGGCGTTTTCAACCGTTGGTAAGCCACTAAATCGCTAATGGTTTCATCTGTTTCATGCCCGATACCTGTCAGAACGGGCAGAGGGAAGTCCGAAATAGCACGACATAATTCCAAATCATCAAAAGCAGCCAAATCTAACTTTGCACCACCACCACGCACAATAACCACGACATCAAAATAGCGCAAACGGCTTTTGATGTTGAGCAGTTGACGACGCACTTCTTCCGATACCCTTTCTCCTTGCACAGCAACTGAAAAAAGCTTGATGTGATATTGGTAGCCATAAACATTACTTGTCAAGTGGCTTAAAAAATCCTGCCAACCTGCTGCGCCATCTGAAGAAAGTACAGCAATACGTTGTAGAACAGGGGGAAGTGACAGAGCCTTATTTTTTTCTAAACGCTGCTCTTGGCGCAACTTCTGGAGCGTAGCTTCTCGTTGTAATGCCAATTTACCAATCGTGTAGTTCACATCAATAGCTTCAATAATCAACTTTAAACCAAAGCGTTCATGGAAATCCATACGCGCCTTTAATCGAACCGCTAAACCAACGCCTAATAAACGTTCTAAGATTTTTCCCATCTGTTTTTTAAGTTGAAGGAAAGTGCCTTCCCAAATAACAGCATCAGCTTGTGCTACAATAGTCCCATCGTCTTCCAATTTTTCTACTAGACTCAAGAAGTGATGTCCTTTAGAAATTTGATGTGCTGCAATTTCCGCATCCAACCAAACAGCACTTGAAAAATTTAATGCAACTACTCTACGAAGATGCTCTTGTAACTGAAATAAGGAAAAAACTTCTGCCATAAATGATGGTTTGAGCAACAAATATCAATTTTTCAAAAGGAAATATGAAAGAGCATATCAATTTATCTACAAAAACACTAATTTCGCACCATAATGGATATGACTGATTTTATGTTTTCTGCTCAATAACAAGAAAATATAAAGCCAATCATAATTTTAAACAAAACTTATTCGTTAACTCGCAGAACAAAACAAACTAAAACAACATGTTCAACCAATTACTGCTTTTTCAACAGACCCTAGAACTTGACCCAACAACACCTGCGGTAAAATCGCAAAGTTTGATGGATATTATTATTCAATCGGGTCCAATTGGTATCGCTATTGTAGCAACACTTTTGGTTTTATTGGTTATTGCTTCTTATATATTTATTGAACGCTACTTAACCATCAAGCAAGCAGGCAGAATTGATGAAGGTTTTATGAATAACATTCGCGTAAATGTGCAAGCAGGTAACATTCCGGGCGCAAAAGCACTTTGCCAAAAAACAGACTCCCCTATTGCTCGTATGGTAGAAAAAGGAATATTGCGCATTGGCAAACCTTTGAAAGATATTGATGCTTCTATTGAGAACGTAGGTAACTTAGAGGTGTTTAAATTAGAAAAAAATCTTTCTACCCTAGCCAGCATTGCAGGTGCAGCACCTATGATTGGTTTCTTTGGTACAGTAACTGGTATGATTATCGCCTTTTATGAAATGGCAACTCAAGAAAATGTTACCCCAAGTGTGCTAGCAGGTGGTATTTATCAAGCGTTGTTAACAACGGCATTAGGTTTGTTTATTGGCATTATTGCCTTTGTGGGGTATAATATCTTAGTGGCTAATGTTGAAAAAGTAGTTTATAAAATGGAGCGAACCACAGTGGACTTCATGGATTTATTGCAAGAGCCAGGTTTATAAAAAAAGTTAATTTACTGAAGATTAAATCATTAACACAATGGCGCTAAGCAAAAGGTCAAAAGTAAGTGCAGAATTTAGCATGTCTTCTCTAACAGACATTATATTTTTGTTGCTTATATTTTTTATGCTAACATCATCTTTGGTTCAAATTCAGCCATTTGAATTACCTGAATCAGATTCAAAAACTGTTGCACCTACCGACTTAGTCGTTTCTATTGATCAAGACAAGCGATATACTTTGAATGGGAAACCCATTTCCAAAGAGGCACTGCAAAAGGGATTAGCAACCAAAGTAAACGAAGCAGTAGATAAAGACAAAGTGTTTGTTACGGTTGTATCAGAGGTAAACAATGAATTTAATGAAACGCTTTATGTACTAAAAATTGCTAACAATTTAAGAGTTAAAGCAATTATCGCTACACAAGCAAGAAAATAAAAAGTAGTATGGCATTAAAGAAAAAAAGTAAGGTCAATGCTCAATTTAATTCTTCTGCATTAACAGATATTATATTTTTGTTGCTCATTTTCTTTATGTTGACTTCTTCTTTGGTGTCGCCCAATTCTATCAACATGAAGTTGCCCGGCAATTCAAGAAGCAAAGCATCCTCTGAAACAAAACTGGATGAAATTATGATTAGAGGTGGCGCGCAATACTTTTTAAATGGCAGAAGAATTGAACTAGCTGAATTAGAAACTTACTTACTACAAAAAGTACGTCGCTACAAAGATGTAAATGTTGTTATTGCTAACTCTTCTGACGCTACCAATGGCGATGTGGTTGCTTTCATGGATTTGGCAATGCGCCTGAAAGTCAACACAGTATTGGCAACAGAAATATAAAATGATTAATACTTTGTTAAACCGAAAAAGGATTTAATACTTATGCTTGGTTAAGTGTTATCTCTTATAAAACTTATGCACCATGAAATTGGATTATGCAGTCAATCAAAAGGAACAACAAAATAAAAATAAAGCTAGATTATCTAGCACCGCTATTTTATTACTCCTGTTAGTGGTATTTATTTTCCCCTTTTTCACTTATCCCGACCCAAAGCCTGAGCAACAAGGTATTTTGGTCAATCTAGGAATGCCCGATGAAGGGCAAGGTGCAGAAAATGCTAAAGCAGCTACACCTGCAAAAGCCGAACCTGTAGAATCAAAACCTGAACCCACACCACCAACACCTAAAGAAGAACCTAAACCAACACCACCTCAACCAAAGCCAGAACCTCAGCCAGCACCGAGAGAAAAAGAAGTGGTAACCACCGAAGACCCAGCAGCTATTGCTTTGAGAAAGCAAAAAGAGAAAGAACAACAGCAACGCGAAGAAGCACAGCGAAGAGAACGTGAAGCACAAGCACAAAAACAAGCGCAACAAGAGGCAGAGCGCAAAAAGCAGGAAGAAGCAGAACGCAAAAGGAAAGAAGAATTAGCAAAAAAACAAGCAGAAGCGGATCAATTGAAAAATCAATTAGGTGGACTATTTGGTGGAGACACAGGAAAAGGAAATACAGGAAAACAAGGAAATCAAGGCGACCCTAGCGGCGATCCCAATGCCTCCAAGTTGGAAGGTGTCAGCACTGGTTCAGGGCAAATTGGCGGTGGACTGTCTGGACGTGGTGGCTCAGGTCCGCTAATGACCGATAAATCGCAAAAATCTGGGCAATTAACCATCCGCGTTTGTGTAGATCAAACGGGCAAAGTGATTAGTGCGACCTTCACACAACAAGGTTCTTTGGGTTCGGTGGCTTCCGACCCAGACATTATAAAAAGAACGGAAGCCAATGCTAGAAGTTGGAAATTCGATTCTGGTACAGCAGAACAACAATGTGGTACGATTACTTATGTATTCAAACTCAAATAAAAAAAGCCTTTCTCTGCTTTAAGATTTAACAATAAAATGAATCAGTGGCAGGATCAGAACATTTTCTGATGCTGCTTTTTTAATGCTCACACCATGTCAATGACGTACAAGCAAACAGTAGCCTATCTTTTTAGTCAACTTCCTATGTTCCAAGCTATTGGAGCAAAAGCATTTAAAAAAGACCTTATCAATATTAAAAAATTATGCACAGCACTTGAGCAACCTCAAAACCGCTACCCTAGCATACACATCGCTGGTACAAACGGAAAAGGCTCTACCTCACACATCTTAGCCGCAGTGCTACAAGCGCATGGCTTAAAAGTTGGACTTTACACTTCACCTCACTATCGAGACTTTAGAGAACGCATTAAAATCAATGGACAATATGTTTCAGAGGCATTTGTTATTGACTTTGTAGAAAACTATCACAAAAGTTGGGAAGCTATTCAGCCTTCCTTTTTTGAAATTACGGTAGCTATGGCGTTTGAGTACTTTGCCCAGCAAAAGATAGATATTGCCGTCATAGAAACTGGATTAGGCGGTATTTATGATTCCACCAATATCATTACGCCCATTTTGAGTGTAATTACAAACATTAGTTTCGACCATCAAGAAATGCTAGGTAATGAGCTACCACAAATTGCTTGGTCAAAAGCAGG
>CALDYY010000092.1 GCA_937944245.1 uncultured Saprospiraceae bacterium
AATCATTTAAGGAAATGCAAAAGAAAAAAGTGCTTTTGCTATTTGCTAGATATTGACCGTGTACATCAATACAGAAAGAGCTAATGCTGCCATTTTGGTACTCTGGACAGCAATAGCTCAGAATAATTTTATTATCTAACAAATTTAATTTTTTTTACGAAAAACTCAGTACTTTTTTCAACCTTATTTTTCTGTTTATTTTTATCGGTAGCAGGGTTCCCGAACTCTAGCTCTGTAAATTATTCTGAAGGCCTCGAAATGGAGTTAGGCTACATTCAAAAGGCAGATTTTGTACATTTCGATTATCCAAATGTCGAAGAGTTGGCAATATTGGATATAGATACACTTCTACAAGTTAGCAATAGTAACTTAGAAATGGATTTAGAAGAGTACAGAAAGTTAATAGTAAGAATAAGAATTGGTGGCAATGGAAATGGGGATTTTTTTGTTGAAATAGAGATCCGAAAGGAATAATCATCATCTAGACTGTACTTTGAGTTTTATGGGGTGGTTATTAGTTTTGCACTTCTCATCTATGTATGCAGAAAGTGCAAAACTAATTTCTTTAGAGAAGTAGTTGCGGTATTTATAGTCCATACAACCTAATGTAGGAAGGCAGTACACTTTTGATTATTTACTAACTAAAATAATAATTGTAATATGAAAAAAAATATTTTATTTGTATGTCTTTTTAATTTATTTCAACTTCACGCACAATCTTTTAAAGTAAATTATGATTTCGTTGCTGGCGGAAAGGAGCACATCACACAGGCAACTTTATTGGCTAATGCTGAAGAAAGCAGCTTTACTGTTCAACGAAAGTTCAATGGTGATAAAGGGAAAAATAATAAAAATAAAGAAAATGTGGGAGAGACCAGAAGGGTGTCATTAGGGATTATTCATTACGATTTGATTTACAATAATTTTAAAAGTCCTGATTTTTATATTGAAGGGAATACAAAAAAAGATGGTAAGGCTTATTACAAGGAAAGTAAAAGCAACGTGGGTTGGGAGGTAGTAGAAGGTGAGCAAAAAAATATTTTAGGCTATGATTGTAAAAAAGCGGTTAGAAAAAATGATAGTAATACTCACACGCTTGTTGTTTGGTTTGTTTCTGACATCAATATCTCCGCAGGACCAATGAGAGCAAATGGTTTACCAGGATTAGCACTAGAGTACGGCTATCGAAAAATGGAGGAAGAGGAATTTATAATTTATTTGATTGCTAATGAGGTTGAAAAAATGGCTGAAACCGAAGTAATAAAACCAAATGATAAAGCAGTAGAAATGACAAAAAGTGCTTATATAATAGAACAACTGTACTTTGTTGATAAGGGGACATATAATCTAATTAAATTGGTAGGTCAAAATGCTGAAATGGATAAAGAAATTATAGACCCGGAAGGTTAAATGAAGTTTTGTAGATAGTCTAAATCTTCAAGATTTAGACTATCTGCTTAGTATTTCAAATTCAAAAATAGCATAATGAAAAAGCCCATACTTTATATTTTTATCTATTTTTTTCTTCACTCCACTTATCTGCTTCACAGTCAGGTCATCATAAAAGGCAGTATAAAAAATGATGAAAATAATAGCTTGGCTTATGCTAGTATAACACTGAAAACGCTGCAAGATAGTTTAGTGGCTTATACTGTTAGTGACGAGGCAGGGAATTATCTCATCAAAATAAATACGACTGGCACTTACCAACTCAACGCCAGCTATGTTGGTTATCAGCCTTTTGTAGTGCCTATTTACATATTACAGCTCAATCAAGATACGATTGAATACGATATTTTACTTGAACCTACTACTTTAGAAACGATAGAAGTAACGGCAAAAAGAAAGGCGATTGTTATTACGAATGACTCTATTGTTTATAATGCAGCCAGTTTTACGCAGTTGCAGGATAAGTCTTTAACAGAGGTACTAGCCCGATTGCCAGGCGTAAAAGTAGAAAATGGAAAAATATATGTTAATAATGAGCCAGTGGATGAGTTGTTGATTAATGGAAAAAAGATAAGTGATAATCAAACAGCACTTACACAAAGTATTGCGCCTGTGATAGTTAAGGAAATAAAATTTAAAAAGGTAAAGGATGATGTATTTGGAGAAAGTAAAAACGTATTGGATATTACCCTTGAGGAAAGCATCAATACAAATCTTTTTGGAAAGATTGATGCTGGGTTAAGCCTTCATAATAACAGCATATTACCTGATGTTTTTGCTAATGCTTTTTCGTTGAAAGAAAGATTTAGAATTCACTTGATTCAATCGTACGATCAAATTGGATTACAAAATATCAGCGATGAAAATTTAAAATTATTTGATGAAGAAACTTTCGAGCAAAGGTATAATTTAAGGGGAATTAGAGATATTAATGCTTTCAATGAGGGAAGAATTAAGGGTATTAACGATGTGGTTGGTCAGTGGAAAAATAATGGGGGCTTTGCGACGCTTTTTAAGCCCCATCAAAGATTTGAAATAGGTGGTACTTTATACTATGGATTGAACAAGCAAGAAGAACTCATTCAAAAAACAGTAGATTATATTGGAGTAGAACGAACGACAGAAGAAAAAGAGACTCTAATAGCTGATAATCGCTTTATAAAAGCAAAATTATTCTCAGAATATAAAAAAGATAGTACTCAATTGGCTTTTAAACTATTTTATAAAAGTCAATTAGATGAAACGCAAATTAATAATAACTGGCTTTTTCCGCAAATAGACACCTTAATATTTGATTATGATGCTACCCAACGTAGTCGTTATATTGTACCAACAGTAAATTTTAAGCATCGCAAAGGAAAATTTGCATTAAATGTAGATACTAAAGCAGAATATTTAGAAAATGGCGAATTTGATGGAACATTAAGCGCTTCTAAAGCAATTGATTATCCACTTTTGCAGAATACTTTAAGCTTGTTTGAAGCAGTTTATATTTCACAAAGACAAATTACGTCGGGTTTACAAATATTTAACAATGCTGCTATTACTTATTATGATTCTTTATATACTTTAAAATTGGGTGTTGCTTATCAATATGCAAACAATAATTTTACGTTAGCTGCATTAAATCAAGAACAGCAACCTATTCAAAATATTTTTTTTGAAAATAATAATTATAATCTTCGATATAATAGTTACAGCCCTTTTGTTGAGATGAGATACAGGCGCAGTAAAAAAATTAGAATCAATACTTCTCTTAAAAGACACTACTATCAATGGTTAGAAAACGGTTTTGCCACAAAGACTTTCAATGAATTTAATGGAGATTTAACTTGGCAATATGGCAGTATGTTTAGGATTTTCTCACTAAAGTATAGTTATGCTCCTGAAATACCAATGGTAATGGAAATTGCTAATGAATATAGATTGGTCGGCTGGAATCAATATACAGTGGGTAGTAATAATTTGGATGTAGTGCCTACTTCATTGCTCACCGCAGTCATCGTGCATACTTTACCCCAGTACGCTGTTACCGTGATGAGTGTATATATCAACGGGACATCAAAAAATACAGATAGCTATAATTTTATTCAAAGTCCATTTTATAGTATTCGGCAAGAAAATCAGTTACGGTCTGATTATCAAATCTTTCAAATAGAGCCATCTTTTCCGATAGGAGATTTATTTTCAGCAAAAACAGGGTATTATTATCAACAAAATAGAATTGAGAACTTTGTGAAAGAACTTGGTTTATTTGAGCTTTTTACCAAAAATAATGAAGTAAAATTACAGATAGTATCTGGATTTAATCAACCAGTATTTAATTTCAATAGTAGTATTAGTTTTAGTACAGAGCATTTTATTAGTGAGGAAGTAGAAACAAATATTACTTCTAATTTCTTGCGTTATCAATTGAATCCTAGATTTGCATTATTAAAAAAGACCATTACTTTAGATATGAATTGGTCAAAATATCTTACCATAAAAGGAGTAGAAAACAACTTAGATATTATAAATATGGAAATAATGTGGCAACCAAAATCAAGAAATTATACATTAGGTTATGCTGTTAATAATCTATTTAATGCTACTCGAAATAGTCTCTATAATTACTATGAATGGGGAAATGCTGCTACAAGTTATGCTTTATTTGGAAGGTATCATCGCTTATTAGCTAGCGTAAAATTGTATTGATTTTTCTTAACCAATAAATCATTTCCAAGCATTTACCAGAAAATATTTTTTATGTAAAATTTTAGTAAATAAGCAATAAAAGTAATCTATTGTCGCTTTAATGGCAAACAACACTACTGTATGTATATGAAAATACTTACTTTTATTTGTTTGCTCTTTTAGAATAATCAGGCACATATCCATGCCCGAAAATATCCGATTAGGATACTTGATAAATTAAAAGAAGGACATGATATTTGTATCATCAAACAAGCAATAAAATATTAATTATTTAAGAAGACGCAAAAGAAAAGTAATGCTTTTGCTTATGGCTAGATATTGACCGTGCACATCAATATAGAAAGAGCTAATGCTGCCATTTTGACGGACGACAGCAAAAGCTCAATTATTTATTAATCAAAATAATTATCAAAATTATGAAAAAAGTTTTTCTGACACAAGTGTTTTTTATTCTTTGTTCTGTTTTTATGATTCTTCCTGTGGAAAGCTATGCCGATGCCCTCGCTGAAAGAAGAAACAAATGCTCAATCTTTACAAAAAGATTCAGGGTTTATGTAAGAACGCAAGGAAATGATGATATTGATATTTTCCCTTGTAAGACAAGCCGATCAAGTTGTAATGGCATAGACGCAGAATGCGAATCAAATGATAGAGATACTGGAACTAATCGACGATGCGCTCGTGCCTATGCTTTTGCAGCTGAAGATGCAGATGTTATGGATGAATGGGTATTTCCAGGTTCAGGTTGTACGGCTGGTCTAGGTATAAGTAATTTATCTAGCCATATGATTAAATCATCAAATATTAGATACCTTTCATCAAAACAGAAACAGGATTTTGCGGGATTACACTATGAAGCCAACAGCAAGATAGATGAAGTTAAGAAAACTTATTCCGTAAATAGAGCCAATGGTTACTTAATTGTCCCTAAACTTTATCCTGGCATTGTAGAAATCCAATTTACACTCTGGAAAGCGGAAGACGATGAAGTGAATGGGATAGCAGATGAAAACATGACTGAGGAGAAAATTCTTCTTCAAGAGTACATCAGAATCAAAGACAATCGAGTAGAAATATCTGAAGGATTGAAAGGAAAAAAATCAATTAAAGTGATTGAAGATAAAGATTTTATTAGTGTTGAATTATCGGACTTTAGCCATACTTTCAATATTCCTGATGGCGTTGACATAGAGCATGAGTTAGTAGCTAGAGTAAGCGGATTCACAGAATTTGATGATGAGCGGTTTTTGAATGAAGCATTAGCAAAATCGAGCCAAGCACCTATGTTTGACCTAGTGCCCAATCCTAATAATGGGAAATTCATTATCGGAGTAAATTCGCCTTCATCTAATGAAAGGGTACAAATTAAATTATTTGATGCACAAGGGAGCTACGTTAGAACTTTGTTCAATGGTATCTTGAATAATGAAAACGGACAAATTGAAATTGAAACAGGAGGACTTGCTAACGGTATTTATTTCATTACCATAGTAGGAAATGGAATTATCGAGACTAAGAAAGTAATTATTACGCAATAACATACTTTAGTTTCTTTAAGTAAGTGGTTGATGAAACCTATTTCATCAACTACTTATATTTATTACAAGAAAGAAATATTTTAAACAACACACATCATATGAAAAATGCTTTGCTAGTCTTATTATTTTTTTGCTTTTGTTATTTCAGTGCGCATAGCCAAAATCAAAACCTGAATTTTGGCGTTGGCTTTACGTTGAATGGGGGTCAGTTACAAGGTGATGCAGTTGCACCTGTAGATAGTTTTTCTTTGGAGCGAACTAGCAGTATTTTGCTTGGTGGCAACGCCTTTTTAGAATGGGTAGCTACTAATGCGTTCCGCTTGAGATTGACTAGCCACTACAATCTTAAAGGAGTGCGCCCCATCGTTACACAGGATTTTGGCGAGGGAAACAGCGTCAAAGAGACCCTTAATTATCAGTTTGCTAGTTTTGATGTCGGCATTACGGCAAGTTATAGTGTGTTACCTAACACTTTTAGATGGAAAATTTACCCTCAACTAGGGTTTGTAGTAGGAACAAGCAAATTAGAACAGATAAATTTAACCAGGAGTGCTAGTTTTAGTAATAGCATACCGCTAAGAAGCGATACAGAATTAGAAGCCACGATTGAAGCTAAAAATAGCTTTCTTTATTTTGCACTACAAGGAGGCATTAACATTCAACCGCCTTTGTATATATTAAAACGCCAAGTCGAGTTCAATACAATCCTTCACTATTCACCGCGCTCTTTTTTAGAGAATCCGATTGAAATAAGTGGTTTTCTTTTGAATGGCAATTATCATTTTATTTCATTTGGTTGGAATGTGCATTTAAACAAAAGCAAAATAAATGAAAAGTAAATTCCTGTTTTTATTCGAGTTGTCCTTGTTCTTTGGGTTGAGTGCTCACGCCCAAAAAACAACGCTGAGTGGCTACATTAGTGATGCTGCCTCCCAAGAGCGGTTGATTGGCGCAAATGTATTTGAACTCAATAGCCAAAAAGGAACAACCACGAATGAGCATGGCTTTTATAGCCTTACTTTGGAGCGCGACAGTAACATGATGTTGGTGGTTTCTTATGTGGGCTATCAAATGGATACCATTTATGTCGGTGCTAATAATGGATTGCTCAACATCAACCTTGAGCCTAGCGTTACTTTGCGCACGGTTGAGGTAACTGCTTCTGCTAGCCAAACCATTGAGCAGGTAACGCAAATGAGCCAAATGGACGTGCAAGTGAAAGACATCAAGCGACTACCCGCCATACTGGGCGAGGTGGACGTGATAAAAGCCCTACAACTCATGCCTGGTGTGCAAGCAGGCAATGAGGGACTTTCTGGACTTTATGTGCGCGGGGGCAGCCCTGACCAAAATTTAATTCTGCTTGATGGTGTTCCCATTTACAATCCTACGCACATTCTCGGTATTTTTTCGGTGTTCAACGCAGATGCTATAAAAAATGTGTCGCTTATTAAAGGTGGTTTCCCTGCAAGATATGGCGGCAGACTTTCCTCTATACTGAACATCAACATGAAAGAAGGCGATTTGAACACTTTTCATGGTGAGGGTTCAATCAGTAATATTGCTTCAAAAATTATGCTCGAAGGACCCATCAAAAAGGAAAGTACCTCCTTTTTGTTCTCTGCTCGCAGAACTTATGTGGATTTAATTTTCGGACCGCTGCTCAAAAGTCAATCAGATGGTTTAGAAAAATTGGCTGCCAATTTTTATGACCTCAATGGCAAAATTCAGCACCGCATCAATGATAAACATAGTTTGCACTTGAGTGGATACGCTGGTAGGGACAAATTTTTAGCCAAAGGCACTAATAGCACCACACGCGATGAATCTCGTAATGAAATCTTTTGGCAAAATCAAATTGCTGCTTTGCGCTGGAATTACAACATTTCCCCAAAAGCCTTTGCCAACACCACATTAAGTTTCACGAATTATGACATAGGTATTGGCAATGAATACAAAGAATACGAAGGTGATGCTTTTCGCTCGGAGTATATTTCTGGCATCAAGGATTATGCCATTCGCTCGGTGTTGGAGTTGATTCCAACTCCTAAGCACTATCTTCGGTTGGGCGGCAATTTGATTCACCATACTTACACACCAGGTGCTTACACCATCAATATCGCTACCGATACCCGCGTATTAGATACGCTTCTGGGAACACCGTCACTTAATTCATTGGAATACAATGTATTTGTAGAAGATGATTGGAACATCAATCCCCGTTTGAGTGCTAATGTGGGGTTACATTTTTCGGGTTTTCAGGTGGAAAATACCCACTATACGTCCTTGCAGCCGCGCCTCAGTATGCGCTACCAGATTATGCCTCGTTTATCGTTCAAATCTTCGTTTGCCACAATGACGCAATATATCAACCTACTTTCCAGCGAAACACTGGGCTTGCCTTCTGACTTGTGGGTGCCTTCTACGGCGCGCATCCAGCCACAGCAGGCATGGCAAATTGCCAGTGGCTTTGCCTCCACCATTAAAGACGGTTGGGACTTTACTTTGGAAGGTTTTTACAAAAAGATGAGCAATGTGATTTCCTACACAGAAGGGGCTAGTTTTGAACCTAACGTTGAAACAGATTGGCAGGATAAAGTGGTGCAAGGCACAGGAGAAGTGTATGGCGTAGAAGCCTTTTTGAACAAGAAGCAAGGCAAAACCACAGGATGGATAGGTTACACTTTGAGTTGGAATTGGCGACAATTCGATGGCATCAATGGTGGAGTGCGCTACCCCTTCCGCTATGATAGAAGGCATGACCTTTCCCTTGTCGTCATGCACCAGCAGAGCAAACGTGTTTCCTATGCTTTTTCATGGGTTTATGGCACTGGCAACGCCATCACTATACCAACACAGCGATATGCCCTGCGACCAGATTATGCAGGATTTGAAGAATTTACAAACATCGCAAGATTTGATGCAGAGAAAAGAGAACGCTTTTTAACCACCGAAAAGAATAGCTATCGGATGTCCGCTACCCATCGCTTGGATGCTAGTGTGAGTTTTTATAAACAAAAACCTAAATTTGAAAGAACGTGGGTCTTTAGCATTTATAATGTGTATAGCAATATCAATCCATATTATGTATATCAAGATTTCGACCTAGTCGAAAAAGATGGTAGGTTCATACGAAAAAGTGTATTGAAGGAGCGCGGCATTTTACCCATCATTCCTTCTGTGGCATATAATTTTAAATTTTAACACGATTTGAATAACTTAATGATGATAAAATTATTTTTTCCTTTGCTGGGTTCAGTTTTGTTATTTCTTGCTTGTGATACTGATTTTTTCGACAAGGAACTTTCGTTGGGCAGAACGTTTGAATCAGAAGTAGCCATCACAGCGCAACTGACTAATACAGACACTTTTCCTACCATATTTATCAGCAAAACGCTTGGCGTTAATGACTTTTCTGATTATGAAATCGTTAGCGATGCCAACGTGCTGGTAGAAATAGAAGGTAATTCTAAACGCTTCGTGTTCAATCCTAATACGAATTTTTATGAATATCGCGATGCAGATTTCACTTTTTTGCCCAATCAGCAGTATCGCCTATTGGTAGATGTGCCTAAGTTCGCACCGATGCAATCTGAACAGGTACTACTTTCAAGTCCAAGCGAGTTTATTGTGGATACCATGATGATAGTAAGAAAATCCGATGGCTTCTTTGAGGATTCTGATTATCAGCGTATTTCATTGTCTTTTATTGATCCAGTAAATGTGAAAAACTATTACATGGTGGAAGTGGTAGGTACGGGTATGCTTCGCAGTTCACGAGCTACCAACCAGTTGGAAAACAGTACAATCGATATAGGTTCGGATGATAATACCATTGAATATAATGGCTCTAGTCGTTTATTCTTTACAGATAATTTTCGGGATGGTCAAGTCATCAATTTAGACCTAATTTTCTCGGGCGGTTTATATTATAAAACTTTAGAGCGAGCAGAAGTTCGCCTGATTTCAACTACTCGAGAAGGATATCTCTATCAACTTACTACTGATAAATACAACGATAACAACAGTTTTCGCCGCCGCTTTGCAGAGCCGGTTATTTCTTTTTCTAACATCGAAAATGGGGTAGGTATATTTTCAGTGTCTGATGTAAAAAGTGTGGTTATAGAGTAACACTAATTTAGTTCATTAAATTAAACTTTTTGCCATCACCAGATTTATGATGGGATGACTTCATCAATTTGGTGATGGTAAGTACTACAGAAGCAGTTAGTAGTAGTAATTAAGAATGTTGCTTACTTATTTTCTTGCTAACCCTTCGACTGTTCTACTTAATTGCTCGATTAATTCTGTTTGTTTTTGAATGGTTTTTTTCAATTCCATCACTTCTTCGCGCATATAGCGTATAATGTTTTGTGGCGAAGGCAAAAAAGGACTAATTTTGGAGCGCACATACCATATCTCTTGAACGTCGCTAATGTTGATAGCGTAAGGAGAATAAGCCTCATTATCGGAATGTAGTTCTATTTTTCTCTGGTCTTTTATTTTGTTGAACACTCGTTTTACGACAATATCGCCCCTTGTTACAATCACATAGACATAATTGTCTTTCATGGAAGATTCCCAAAGGGTAGGCTCTAAAAAGCTACACACTACTTTGTCGCCTTCAAACAGCGTAGGCTCCATGCTGTCGCCAGCTACATCAAAACTGCGATGCGTGCCGACTTTATATTTGTAATCAGGAAGTGTAAATGTTGGCAAATCTTGAATAAAGGTAGGATCACTTAAATCGGAGGCATAACCTGCTTGAGCGGGTACAGGCACATGCACAATGCGCTCATCGTCTTGCACATTCGTTACAATCGTAAGCACGCGAAAATGCTTATGGTCTTCCTCGCTCATAAAGAGTGGACCTTCTCCAGTATAAATATACACAGGGTTGATTTTATAGACTTCAACTGCTTTTTTGAGTAGGTCAATCGTAACATCTCGCCTACCTTTCAGAATTTCACTTAGGCTTTGAGGTAAATAATCCAACGCAATGGCGAACTGCCGACTGGAGCGCACCCGACCATCCTCTCGCAACTGGTCGTGGCATTTGATGAACCGCTGAGTAATGATACTATTCATAATACTGTATATTAAAAGGGCATCAAATCTAAACATTTACTTGCAGAAAAACGAATGGTTTATGCAAAAAAGTTATAATTCTTACTAAACGTCAATGTAAGTACAATGTATGGAGGGGAACTAAGGGAATAAATTACAATAGCAGTACAAAGTAAAATCAAAATATTGATAGTTAAGTGTTTAAAACAATAGCATTTTCTGTTTTTTGCCGAAATCAAGCATTTTGTGCCACACAATTCACAATGCGTTCTTCTATTTCCGCCATAATTTCGCTCGTAGATTTTTCAGCGCGCTCAATTGCTGGTAGAACGGTACATTTTAGATTAATACCAAAGGGAATAGGCGACATGTTGTGCTTTCCTATTTTCCAAAAATTATGTAGTACAACGGGCACGATGGTAGCATCTGGCATATATTTTATCATAGTGGCTAAACCTAGTTTTTTAAATTCTTTTACTTTGCCATCTCTGGAGCGGCTACCCTCTGGGAAAATACAACCTGCGTAGTTGTTAGCATTCAGATATTCGCAGAATGTTTTAATCACATTAACGGCAGTTACCTTGTTTTCACGATCTATAAAAATAGAGCCTCCTTTTCTGATGTTGTAAGAAATACTAGGAATGCCTTTTGACAAACTTTTTTTAGCAATGTACTTTGGATGATGTTTTTTGAGCAGTTGCCCGATAGCAGGAATATCGAACATACTTTGATGATTACTGACGATAATCATAGGACGATTAGTAGGCAGCTCACCTGCTTGCCAATCTATTTTTCGTCGTGCGCCTACTAATAGAAGAGACTTGTTAAGACACCAAATCATAGCATCCACAGTAGATTTATGCGCCTGATAGCTTATCGCTTTTGCAATGACCTGCAATGGATGAAAGATTAGCAAAATAGTAAAAAAAGTAAGACCAAATAGTAGTGTTGGAATCCAGTAAAGTATCTTTTTCAATGCGTTGTACTTTTTGTGTATTATCAAACCTATGCCCAAAAACGAAAAACAAAATAATACAATAATTCCAAAACATAGAAATTTTTTACGCCTCTCTATTCCACTTTCACTACACTACGCAAGCCCACTATACTCACTTTTGTTCGGATTTGCAGCCAATAAATTCCAGCACTAAAATCTCCTATATCAAGCGAAATAACGCTCTGATTGGACGGTACTTTCCAACGATGTAGCCATTGCCCTAAGTTGGAATATAAATGGACTTCTTCTACTAGGTTATCTTCAGGTAATAGCAAATAAATCTGACCATCGGTTGGATTGGGCTGTAAGGTGAACGCTAGGGTAGGAGTGACCGTTTTAGTAGCTGTACCTGTATCTTCCTTTACTTCAATCGAAATACTAGCAATACAACCGCGCACATCCGTTACCGTAACGGTGTAAATACCGATGGGCAAATTACTCAAACTTGGTGTGTTAGGGCTACCGCCAACACTCCACGCATAGCGATAGGGAGCCGTGCCGCCTTTCACTGTAACTTGCACATTGCCAAGAGCTTGTTCTCTAGGACTAGGGGTAGCGTTCCCTATTAATTCAAGTGCATCAGGTGAGGTGACATTGAAGTTAAATGTTCGCCGACAAGCTACACTATCTGTTACCATGAGTTGATAATTTCCAGCACGCAACTTGTCAATAAACATAGTGTCTCCATTGATATAGTTATTGCCAATATCACTGGATTGCCAAAGCAAGCTATACGGCGGCTTGCCCCCTTGCAACTGCACACGGATGCTGCCATCATTTGTGCCAAAGCAAGTTAAAGAACGAATAACCGATTCTTGAATTTGAATAGGTGCATTAGCCTGACGTACTATCACCGAGTCCAAAAGTGCTGTGCAACCATTTTGGTCGGTTACTTGCAAACGATATTGCCCGTTAGGGATATTTGGCAAATTGCGGGTGTTGTATTGCCCATTGTTCCAGCTAAAGCGATAGGGTGGTGCGCCACCGACAACATTAACCGCAATGCTACCTGAGTTTTCGCCAAAGCAGCGGGCATCCGTAATGACTAAATTATTGAAACTGATATTGCTCAAAGGTTCGCGGATAATGAAATTTCTAGAGCTTACTTCGCAGCCGTTATCATCTTGAACACTAAGCATATATTCCCCAGCACCTATATTGGTCAGATTTCTGTCCTTTCCAACGACTTCGCCTCGCTGATTGCGCCAAGTGAGTTGATAGGGACGTTTTCCGCCACTTACTTCTACTTTGATAAAGCCATCACTACCACCTTTGCAAGAAACATTTTGCAAACCCGATTCTTCTAATAAAATGTTAAGTATCTCTGGTTGAGCGATTAAAATATTGCGCACTACATTAAAGCATCCTTCGCCATCTGTAATCGAAAGTTGATAACTTCCCGGAGAGAGGTTACTGAAACGCAAGCTATCTAAGCCATTTAACAAAATAGTGCCGTTGCTCAAGTGGTAAAGATAAGGCGCAGTTCCACCTTGTACCGCAGCTAAAATAGTACCATCGTTTTTGCCAGCGCAAGTGGCATTGCGCTTAGAGGCTTTCACGGCAAATCCTCCTGCGGAAGGCTTCACTTTGATAGCCGATACTTTAGTTGAACAACGATTTTGGTCACTTACGGTAACGTCGTAACTTCCCGATACCAGATTAGTTAATATCGGATTCGTAGCGCCATTGCTCCATGCAAATTCATAAGGCGCTTTTCCACCTTTGGTAGTCAACACAATACTATCTACTTGATTGCGTTCTAGTTGGCAAGGTTCGTTTTGAATGACTCTGAAATCAACTTGTATGGGTTCAGGTTGCTCGACAAAAATTAATTCGCTTTGTACCGCACAACCATTTTGGTCTAAAACGGCTAAGCGATATAGCCCTGACTGAATATCAAACAAATCTTTAGTCGTTGCTCCAGTATTCCAACTGAAAGTGTAGGGCGCTTTTCCACCAATGATTTCTATTTCGATACTGCCATTACTATCTCCAGCACACTGCACGGGAGAAACACGCTTCATTTCAATCGCAATAGGAGCAGGCGCAGGCATAGGTATGGTATCAGAGATGAAGCGACAACCCTTGCCATCGCTGATAGTTACTTGATATTGACCATTAGCCAAGCCACTCAAATTCTGCTGACGACTGCCATTTGACCAAACAAAATTTGGTGATAACCCTGTTTGATTGCTTACACTCACTTGAATACTTCCATCGTTGCTATTGTTACAACTTGGCGGTATGGCAACAATACTTGCACTTATCGCTTGTGGGGCTTGCAATTGGAAGGTAGTATCCAACACACAACCTCTTTGATCGGTAATGGTAACACCATAATCACCTGCAGCAATGCTACTTAAATTTTGAGATAGCGCGCCATTGCTCCACAAAATAGAAGCTACTTCAGCTCCTTGGAGCGTTAAGTTAATTGCGCCATCTTCACTACCTTGACAAGTTGGCGCTTGAATTGCACTCAATAAGCGCAAGGCTGGTGGTGCTGTCACTTGAAAAGAATCCACTATCGTACAGCCATTTTGGTCGCTTATGGTAACTGTGTAAGTTCCCAATCGGAGATTGCTAATTTCAGCTCCATTTCGATTATTACTCCACTGGAAAGTGTAATTCCCTGTCCCGCCTGATGCGGATAGCCGAATGAGCCCATCATTAAGTTGTGCACAACTTGCATTCACGAGTGTATCCAAACGAACAGCCAAAGGTCTAGGGCGAGCAATAGTAAATTCACCGTTAGCTTTGCAATTGTTGGCATCTGTTACCGTTAAGTTGTAATTGCCTTCGCTCAAGTTGGTTAATGTACTGGTTAATCTTTGATTACTCCACTCATAAAAATAGGGGGCTGTTCCTCCCGTAATTATCGGCAAAATGCTGCCATCATTTGCTTGTACGCAACTAATGTCCTTCGCACCTGCTTTCGCAATATTCAATTCGTCGGGGGCAGTCAGTCGAATGGTATCTGAAAAGGTACAATTATTAACATCCACAATAGAAATTACATAGTTGCCTGAAGCAAGTTGCTGGCGCGATTCAAAATTTACACCATCGTTCCAGAAATGGGTGTAAGGAGCTGTTCCGCCAAAAGTCGTTAAGCGAATAGCACCATTCTTACTATCGGAACAAGAAGGCGAGGCGAGCAGTGCCGAAATATTAATCGGCGCAGGAGCAAGTAATTCAATATCGTTAATGGTAGTGGTGCAAGTGCCATCTGTTACCGTTACGCTATACTTCCCTGCGGACACATTTTCCAAACATGCTGTGGTAGCCCCATTGCTCCAGCGTATTTGTGGGGAGATGCCACTCACATCAAGGCAAATGCTACCGTTGCTGCTGTTGGTGCAAGTAGGTGGAGTGGTAGCAGCAATACTTACCCTAGCACTCGGACCATTCACCACCGTAAACGGTAGTTGAATGGAACAGCCTTGAGCCGAATTATCCGTTACTGTTATTTTATAAGTACCTTGCGACAAAGCAGGGATGCGAAATACCCCTTCAACATTCTGTACACGACCTACTTCTGTACCCTCCCATGCGTAAGTGAAGGGCGGCGTTCCGCCAAGTGGCTCTACTAAAATTGCTCCATCATCACCGCCACAAGTAGTAACTTCCATAGGAGAAATTCTTGCCGACTGAATACCGGCAGCTGTTCTAATGAGAATTGTATCTATTTTTTCGCATCCATTTGTATCCGTTATGGTTAAGGTATAGCTATCCACAGCGTTGAGCAAAGGATTGCTTTCTACAGTAATGCTATTGTTTGCTGCACCATTGCTCCAGCGGTAGGTGTATGCTCGGTCATCTAATGGATTGGCAGTGATAGTTTGTAGGGCGTTAGCGCAAACGCCTATCGCTGTGGAAGGTAAAATACGAACTTGCGGTGGTTGATTTGGTTCAATCGTAATTGGTGTAGTGGCTTTGCAGTTGGCAGCCGTTGTGGAAAGCGCATAATAAGTTGTTCTTACAGTCGGTTGAATCGCTAAATTGTTCAACTGATTACCCATCGTGGCAGGCAATGCTGAATGGAAGGTAATATTACCGCCTAAATTAGCTTGGTCTATAATTTTAATAGAATCCAAGCGAATTGCTTCGCCTGTGCAGGCATTTGGAATAGCACCTACTTGTAGTTCAGGCAATGGATTAGCGCGAATCACCGCCGGGCTTCGGCTGCTCGATTTGCAGTTAAAACCGATATATGATTCAGCGAAAACAACAAGCGAATCCGTACCAGTTTGCATAAGACTAGAATAGCCACTGCTATTGTTATCCAATTTTAAAAAATCCTCGCCCTCTGCCGAGCCAAACCAGAGTACAAAACCGCCCTGTGGAATAACAGCAAACACTGTTGCATTTTCATTAGCACACACCGTAGCATCGGTAGTGGCTGGCGGTGGCAGTAGTGCATCGTCTTCCATACCGCTGCAATTTTCGTCCACGCTATTGCAAGGAATTTCTGTGGCATTAGGGTTGATGTTTGGATTACTGTCGTTGCAATCTAAATTATTTTCTACAAAACCTGTGGGGGCTATTGCGTAGCAACTCACCATGCGTTGGTTGCGATTGCCAAAGCCATCGCCATCTGCATCGGCGTAATAAATATAAGTAGCTTCACCCATATCTCTTGAGCCATAAAAAATCAAGTTATCCAATGCAATATCGCCTGTTGCGCTTGTGCCGCCTACGCCTACAAATCGAAACTGCACCAATTTGTCATGCCAAGCACTCAAGTTGATGTATTCTTTAAACCAACGGTCGCCTTGATTGCCTGCTTTTTGCCAAATGGTTTGCCAATTTAAGCCGCCATTTTCTGAGATTTGCAACTGCAAACTGCCAATCGTGCTGCCAAATAAATGATAATTAAAGGAAAAATGTTGGTTATTTGACCCTGTTGTATCCACTTCAATACAATTCGATTGCAGATGCGCCACTCGACCATTTCGACAAAACGAACCCGATGTTTCAATATATACATAGCGACCACCGCCGTTTGCATCATCCGAAGGACCTGTATTGCTGGTGGCTGTTGCGCCTTGTTCTATCAACCAATCAAAATTGGCAGGTGGGGCAGCATTGCGCCAAGTGCCTTGCACTGGACAAGGCTGACCACAAATGTTGACACAACGCGCTTGATTATCAAACGTTTCGATTAAACTAATGGGCGGTGGATTTTTTCCCGTCCTCACCACAATTGGACACGAATTGTCCGAAAAATCGCCTGCGTTGCAACGTTCTCGGATGTAAATTTCATAAGTTGTATTTTCAGCTAACCCCAATAGGCTAAAAGGCGGACAGGTGGCTTGCACCACTGTACCTCCACGTGCAAACGCTCCTTCGCCCGGCGTAAAACCTACTGGACCATACTCGATAATCGTGCTGTTGCAGTTACTTCCTGCTTCCCAAGTCAGTTTGATAGTCGTAGAATCGAGGTCTAGTAGTTGTAGATTAGATGGCGCAAAACATACTTGACTGCTGAACACGAGTTCCACAAACTCCAGAAAACCAATATCTTCTTCTGCGTCATCGCAAATTTCGATGAACCAAATGCCATTGGGGTTAGTGCCATCATTCAATTCCATTAAGTTGCCTTCTGGTCGGTATGCGCCGATAAAAGGCGCAATCGTATCGCCTTCAATGGCTCGGCAAGCATTCATGGAAAAACTAACATAAGTGCCGCAAGTGGGGTCGCTGGGGTCACCGTAGTTGTCTTGGTCTGCGCCATTGTCCGTAGAAAGTACCACCACTTTACCGCTTGGCGAAATCAAGCTAATGTCCAAGTCCGCTAACCAGCCGTGTGCGATAATTAAATGCACTTCATCTAGAAAAACATCTGTACCTAGGCTTGTGCCATTGGCATTTTTTACCATTATTGGAAAGCGATTGGTGGAGTTGCAACTAAAATCGGGAATTGGAATGCCCAAGCCGCAGTTCGACGGGTTGAGCAAAGGCATGTTTTGCGCTGCACTTCCAAAACAGAGCATTACTCCGAAAGACCAGCAAAACCAATGCTTCCATGTTTTGTCATGTCTTTTTTTTGTTTCAGCACCAGTGCCCAAAAATATCGTTCGTAGGTTGTTCATATACTTTGTAATTGGATGGAAAAAAAGCAAAGGATATTCCTCTTTTATTCCCATCATTTAGGTATCGTTAGCAGACATATTTGTAAACGCAAAAATACATCAACAAAGGATATGAAAAATGAAAAAAAAATGTCAAGCGTTTTTTTTACTGGCTTCTGAACACTATTGACAAAAAACATTATATTGCTTCTCTAAACGAGCAAAAGCAAAAAAGGATAGCGTTTAACAATCGTCAAAAAAACAATACACTTATGACCAACGATGCAACTGTCAGGACTTTATTGATTTCTTTTAATCTTCCCCTTTACGCTAGGCAGATTCCCCAGTGGCGTGGAGCATTTATTGAAATGGTGGGTTTATCAGATGACCTTTTTCATAATCATAAAAGTGATAAAGGCTATTACCATCGCTATCCACTCATTCAGTACCGTGTCCAGAATGGAAAAGCTGCTATCTTTGCGATTCAAGAAGGCATAGAGGCTATCCAAAAGGCATTGGCTACCAACAATTGGATATTGAAGTGGGAGGGGGAAGAGCGCATGTTGCTATTGGAGGATTTACGGCTCGACAAAGCGGATTTGCGGCTACTCAATCAGCCACGCCACTACCAAACCTATTGCGCACAATTGCTCAACAACGAAAATTTTCAGAAGTGGCAGGCGGCAGATGGAATGGTCGAGCGAGCAGCTTTGTTGGAAAAACAGATGGGCAACTACGTCATGGTGGCACTTTGGGCAATGGGCTGGCAAGAAAAAGGCAACGTGGTGGTGAAACTCCAGCAAATCCGACACCAACAGCCCGTAAAGAGCATGGGCAAGGAAGTGCTGGCTTTTGATGTGACTTTTTCTGCCAATGTGGTGCTGCCTGAATTGATTGGATTAGGCAAAAGTGTAAGTCATGGTTATGGCTGGACGGTGCCTCAACGGATTAAGCAAAAGCCTAAGAAACAGCAATCGAAATACCAAGCAGCCAATCAAGATACTCAAGGGGTGGAGTCGAAACCACGCCATGAAGAACAGTAATAATGAATAAAAGTAGGACTTTATGGCACATCTTGTTTGTTATGATATTGCTGATAATAGCTTGCGTACAAAAATTGGCAAGAAAATTTTAGAAGCAGGTTTGGATAGAATCAACAAATCCGTCTATCTAGGAACGATTACGGAGTCTGGATTGAAACAACTGGAGGTTTGGCTGAATAGCCAAATGAACACTTCTTCTGATTCACAAGATAGTTTGATTATAATTCCTGTAAATGCACAGCAAATACAACAGATGAGAGTGCTAGGAAGAAACGATTTGGACAAAGACGAACTTAGTGGCGATAAAAGCACTTTAATTTTTTAAACTGTCACGCTTTAATCATAATGGATAAGAAAACCAAAGAGCAACATGCCTATTTAAAAAGTAGAATCTGTAATGTCAATAGCATAAGAACACTCTGTGACTTATTATCAATCGAGGAACGCAAACTTTCGCTCATGGCGCAGCAACCTCGATACAAAACCTTCAATATCCCTAAAAAAGATGGTGGGCAGCGTTTGATTGAAGTGCCAGACAATAACTTAAAAAAGATATTAGGTAACCTTAACAGGTACTTACAAAGTGTCTATATCTTTGAAAAATCAAATGCTGCTTACGGTTTTATCGCAGGCGTTAAAAATGATGACGACCGACGTAATATAGTTACCAACGCTCAAAAACACTTGGGGAATGACTACATGATTAATTTAGATTTGAAAGACTTCTTCCATCAGGTCACCACACGAGAAGTAGAATCTATTTTTTCTGGTGTCCCATTTAATTTCAAAGATCAAGTACTCGACATCCTCGTTAAGCTAACTACTTATCAAGGACGTTTGCCCATGGGTATCCCCACTTCGCCTGTACTTTCCAATTTCGCTTGTCGTCAACTGGATGCTGCACTTATGGGAAAAGCCACAGCGCAAGCATGGGTTTACACTCGATATGCTGATGATTTAACTATCTCTGCTAAAACACCTTTTTTGGCTGAAGATTTAACTACTATTCGGCAAACCATTGAGCAAGCCCGTTTTCAAATCAATGAACGGAAAATCAATATTTTTAGTAAAGGTGATACTAAGGTGGTGACAGGTTTAGTTGTAGGCAGTAAAATAGCCCTTGCGCCCGACTATTTAGAACTACTCAAAGGTGAAATAGAAACGCTCACTCAAGTGATGAAAGCACAAAATGAACAAGGTATTATTTCTTCTCGGTGGGCAGACAAACTAAAACAGCAAATACAAGGAAGGCTGAATTTTGCCGGGTTCGTACTGCGAAAAAACAAGGACTATCAAGTCCTTAAAGACGAATTTTATATTGCTATTAACCCACCTGAAGAAGAATTTGGAGCAGTCAACTGGCGTAGTTTTCCTTATAATTTTTAAAATGTTTGAGTGTTCAATAATACAATTATGCAACTTGTACTAGACACCAACGGATTACAACTACTCAAAAAGCAACAACTTTTTGAAATTGTCTCGCCAGGCGGCAAGAGAACTATTAGTCCCGCAAAGCTAACCAGCATTGCCATCACTGCGGAAGTGATGCTGAGTGCGGGCGCAATAAAACTAGCCATCAAGCATCAAATACCGATTCTATTTTTTGACAATATTGGCAAGGCAAAAGCTCGATTGTGGAGTCCTTACTTTGAAAGTTTAGCCACGTTACGTCGGCAGCAGGTGAAGTTTACAGAAGGCGAAGAAGCCACCAACTGGATACTAGAACTATTTGAACTTAAAACAGACGCGCAAATTCAGAACCTAAAATTTCTAAAAAATAGAAAACCTAAAAATGCAAAAGCACTCAGTGAAGCTACTCAACAAATAGAGCGGTACAGCAAACAATTTGAATCCTATCGAGGTACTTTAATCGAAGATATGCGCAGCCAAATCATGGGAACAGAAGGTATCATTGCTAAAACCTATTGGCAGGCGATGGGTAATACATTGCCTTTGCCTTATAGCTTTAATAAGCGAAGCAGACAGCCCGCCGAGGATTTGTTCAATGCTGCTATCAATTACTTATACGGCATGACTTACAGTGTGGTAGAGGGTGGACTTTTCGCCGCTGGGCTTGACCCATACCTTGGTATTTTACACGCTGACGAACATCAACGCCCAACCCTTGCTTTTGATCTTATTGAAGCTTTTCGACCTTGGGTTGACCGCCTTTTGCTGGAGCATTGCCTTTCCAACGCAATAGAACCAGACTTTTTTAGCAGCAACCAATATGGCATTTTCCTCAACAAAAAAGGAAAAGGCTTCATTATTCCTATGTTTAATGACTTTTTGAGGCAACCGCGCCGCTTTTTGAACCAAGAAAGCAGCAATAAGAACCATATTTACAGAATGGCATCTTTGTTGGCTAGACGTATTCGAGAACAAATAGAATAGGGAATATGCTTAAAAATATATAGTTCTTTGACAATCTTGGAAATTTGTAATACATTTACATTTATTTATTATACGTTCATGGTGGAACGCAACTTTTATGTTTTGTGACATAAAAAAAGATAGAAAACACATTAAAATTATTTTTAATGTAGCAAAAACACCTGATTTGCCAACAGGTTTTTCAGGTTTAAATAGTTGTATTTCAAATAATTAAAGAGAGCATAGGGTAGGAGAGCCTATCGCATCAGGTGAGTATTGCGACTAACTATTCCATTTTTCATCATGGTAATTAATTTTAGTAGGAGAGCCTATCGCATCAGGTGAGTATTGCGACCATCACTTCCACTTAGCCATATGTAGGTAAAAGGTAAGAGAGCCTATCGCATCAGGTGAGTATT
>CALDYY010000093.1 GCA_937944245.1 uncultured Saprospiraceae bacterium
AAGCCATCTGCATCCGTTGTCGTTGTCGCTACTGGCATGTCCACGCCTGGATTATCGCCTTCTTTGTAGATTTCAACGCTTACCCCTGCAATACCCATGTCGCCCATCGAAAACTTACCGTCGTCGTCGTTGTCCATGAACACGTAGTTACCTACTGCTACTTTTGGTGCGCCAAACCCAAAGTCAAAACTAAAATCATTTTTTCCATTTGCATTAGTTGTGAAAGTGACTGTTACATCATCGTCGCTAATTGAACCATCACTATCTCTATCGTCACCACCTGTTGTATTATCGTTATTTGGCACAGTTAGTTCATTCGTACCTAGTGCTGATTGCTTGTTTGCACCTTTCACGTTAGGTATGCGAATGGTATATTCCATGTCTGGCATGATTTGAGCTATGCCAAACTTAGAAGACGCTGTACTTGTTCTGCTTCCATTACTAAAGTAGTAGTTACCATTAGCATCTGTAATAGCTTTTGCAATAACGTTGTTATCTTTTAACAACTCTACTACAACACCAGCGATAGGACTTTCATCTGGGTCTTGAATACCATTACCATTTTTATCTTCCCAAACGTAGTTACCAATTTGGATGGGTAGTTCTGAACAAAGGAGGCTAGGATCACCTAAGCCCTGTCCTTTTCCAAAATCGCTAGGATCATATGGAGCAGCGGACAAATTTCCAGTGAACTCTACAATTACGTAAGCATCCTTAAAGCTACCTTTTGTATTGTCATACCAGTGTACCCCTTGAGAAAACAAACCATTATTGGCAGCATCCTGAGTAGGATCATAAACGGTTGTCATAATTTCATTTGAACCTTTAAGTTGTATTAATCCTCCTGTTGCAACTTCGAAGTGCCCTGCAGTACCTGAAAGATAATAGAAATCGGCATAATAAAATTCACCTGCATTGGAAGGTCCGTCATTAGTTAATCTATTTGTACCTCCTGGATCATTACATTTACAACTTGTACCCGAATTTCCTTGTTCTAGTACAAAGACACCATTAACATTACATAGATGAATGATATCGCCTGCAACACGAATACCGGAACCATTAATCTCACTGTTTCCAGCATAAGGGAGGCGATTGGCGAAACCTTCTTGGTTGCCTGTTCTATCCATGAATCCTAAAACCATCGATCCATTTTCCGTAAACTCAATATCACTGAGTATTGGTTGAGGAGAAGTCCTTCTATACGAAGGGTCTCTAATGTCGCCTTGCATAGTGATTGACGAACGCCACGCTGTCCAATGTCCAGGAAGAGTTATGTCATTTGTATTCTCTCTATTATAATTTAAGTTAAAGTTAGCTACTTGATTGAAACCTGCACTGATGTTATTAGGATCGAAGGATAGTACTTGGGCAGACAAATCTCTTCTCCTTAGTGAATTAGAGGCATCACAAACCACGCCAAGGTAGCCCTTACCTTGATGAAAAGCAAGTGCCCACGGTCTTACAACCCCGGATACACCACTAGGTATAGCCAATATTTCTATTCCAGACAATGTAGAGGCTAGTGTAACCGTTTCTAGGTTGATATTTAATTCATTATCAATAACGCCAACCACATATTGGTTTGTTGTTGCTCGATGGGCAACAGTGGCTCTCCTAGATAAATCGAGATCATTAGCAACTAAAATTCCTTCTATCTTTATGTCAAAAGCCCTAGAACCGATAGTTGTTTCGCTTCCAGTCTTGTGATGAAGAATAATTTGATAACGTCCGTTAGGAACAGGAATAGTGTAGTTGAAAGTGCCTGAACGCAAGGTTTTGTAAAACAAATCGCTATCTAAAGTGCTTTCATATGGATTGTTTAGATTTACAGGTGTACCTGTCGAAGTTGTAACTGTGCCTCCACTTCCATATTGATCACTTATCCAACTGTTTCCATTACTATCGGTAAATGAATTTCCTCCTACATTGATACGAATTTTTGTACTCGATGGATTGTTGTAGATAGGACAAGTTGGATAACCCGGCAAGTTTTCTAATAAATAATGTTCTATCGAACCAGGTAAGCTAGTACCGCTCACATCTATACTAACTAAAGAACGCTGGTTAACGTTAACTGCCCAGAGTTTATTCTGTGAAGGGTCTATTTCTATATCTCCGTAGCCGACCGTTCCTACTTTAGTGTAAGCATCCAAATCAATATTAGGCGTACTAGAAGATGTGGACAATTGAAAATTACTAGCGGCTAATCCAAAACTTGATGTACTTCTGTTGATACTACCAAAATCTAGCATCGGTCCAACGTCTGGCATAACATTATTAAGACTAAAGCTAGTAATTGGATAGCTAGGAACTTTATAATCTATCATGTAAATCCCTCCAGTACCTTCATTTCCCAAATCTGAGTGTCGTTTTGCCAAAGCGGCAGTAAAGATACGTTGTTGGTTACGCTGATAAGCAGTTCCCCATGTTGCACCTATCTCTTCTATATCTGCTAATTTATTTTTTGTTCCCGTTTTTCCTGAATCGTTGTATTTAAACTCAACTAAAGCTGGATTCTTATTTCCTGTTCTTTTCCCGTTTTCATAGCAAGGAAGGAAAACACTTGGATTAGTTTGACAATAGTCAAATCGATTTATCACTCCAAAGTCCACATTACAACTCTTACCACTGATGAACTGTACATCTGACTTGTTGTTTGTGCCTGCTGCACTCGGCTGCAAATAGCTCAAACTACTTGGAATAGTAAACTCCACTCGAACAGGGTAAGTAATGCCTGCATCATCTACGCTCCAATCACCATTGACATTTGAATAAACAGTAGCAACAGCAACAGTAGTATTGCTCTGATATACCTTTACTAAAACATTACCTTGTCCTACTTCCCCTGTATTTTTACTACCGTTGTTATTGAAGTCATTAAACACATTTCCGCCTAGTGTATTGGTACATTTTGGCATACAAACTGCATCTGGAACTAAATCAAAGGAGGTGCTTGCAGTACAAATAGTATTAGTGCTAAAAGTAGCTTTTATTGTTCTACCGAAGCCATTGCCTTGCATGATTAAGTTAAATGCTTGTGTACCTGTCGCTCCACTTGGTGTAAAGCCTGAACCTGTTACTGCTTGACCATCTAGTTCAACAATAATCGTTTCGCTACTTGCATTTACAAAGTCCCAATTTACATCGAAGTTGATAGTAAAATTATCTGCACCCATACAAGTTACAGAAAGGTTGACGATGGAAATATCGCAAGTAGGAACTTTTTGTAAACCTGCATCGAAGGTGTGGTTAACATTTCCTATGCTTGGAGTTCTGATTTCAATAGCTGGAAAGTTTCCAACATTGCTAATTACTATTTCTTCTACATCTGAGTCATTCATATCCATTACTAAACTAGAGCTACCTTGCCCAGTATTTAGAGCAGTTATTGTAAACTCTATCCCATTTGCAGTTAAAATATTTGTATTGCTATTGTAGCTATCTCCGCAGAATACTATATAATAATCTGTATTCGGAAGTAACCCATCTGTTTCGTTAAAGATATATACTCCGCCATTGGCAGTAGTAGTTTGAGCTACTAAAACTGGATTGCCACTAGCTGGCTTTGTATATAGCTTCACCACCACATTATCAATACCACTTTCATTGGCATCTTGAATACCATTTGCATTGAAGTCTTTAAAGACAATACCACCAATGTTACCACTACTACAAACTGTTGGTGCACATGAAGTGGGTGCGATAAAGCTTTCACTATCTTGACAGCTAGCATTGAAAGATGCCATAATCATTTGTGAGCTACCATCAGCATCAATTTCAAATGCTACAACTTGTGGAGAAACTATATTTTGCTGCCCCGTTGAGCCATCTGAATAGGTAACTGTGATTGTTCCTGGCTTAATCGTTCGAGTTTGTGTACCTAATGATACCGTAATTTGACCATTAGTAGGTGCATCTATCCAGCTTATTTCTACACTCACTGTTGCCTTACTACCATTATTTTGATAACACCCTGATACATCAACTTTTGTAATGTTAACAGCACAAGCAAATACTTCAAAAGTAATTTCTGGGTCAATCACCAAGGCATAGCTTTCATCGTATGCGCCCAATTCAAAACCTAAATTGTTGCCATTCAAAATGAACGAACTTTCCACCTCTACTTTCTTACCCTCAATTTCTTGATACGCATAAGGAGCGGAATGTCGGATTTTCCCCTTTGAAGTCGGGATAATGAGTTCTCCATTGTAAGCAATAAAGGCATCATCTTGCAGTCGAAATTTTACATCCGCAATGTTAGCATTAGGATGTAAAATAACATCGTAACCTGCGTTACCATTGCCTTTGTCATAAACCACTAAGTCAGCATTTTCAGCAAAGTTTTGGTAAACTACTTTGCTATTTTCTAACTTAGGTGTGGTAGGTTGCGCCCATTCCATTGTAGAAGTAATAGAAGTATTTGGCACGCTAACCAACACTTGCTGTTCGGAGAGTGCTAACTGGTAATTATTAGCTTCTACCTGAACCAGTTGACTATGAATTTGATGAAATGCGACTGAGTCGGTATCAGCCTTCCAAAAATAATGATATCCCGTAAATAGAGATACCACAAGCAAGAACATCCACAGTAGGGATGCACCTTGCTTACGTGCGTAAACTAGTGTTATAGCTTATAAAAATTGTGTTAATAAATAGTTGAATAATTCATTCTTCAACTACACCAGACCAACACTAGCAATAGACCCAAAAAAATTAAAATTATACTGTTAATTGGTAGGACTTACCTGCCTTTGTTTTCTTACAACTTTTAAGTATGAGTTGCATATGTCTTACGCTCTAGCTTTTTCATACACAAATATAGGTAGAGGCGAGGGATTATTCTAACCTTAAAACCAATTTCAAAGAAGCTATAAACTGATTTATTTTAATCTTATAATTTAATTTAAAACATTGCTAATCAATTTTTTGACAATCTTAAAATACAACAGATAACTGTAAAACATTTCATCAATATTAAATATTTTTAACATTTACTATATACCTTAATTCAGGTATAATTATCCAAAACCCATTTCGGCAACTCACATTTTAAATAACGTTCCACCGTTTTTCTGTAATTAATGTCTAATTTTGTCGTGCAATTATAAATGAACAATGACATTTACGACAACGCCAATACCCGACCTTATTGTGTTTGAGCCTAAAATATGGAAAGACGATAGGGGCTATTTTTTTGAAAGCTACAACTTATTGTCTTTTGCTAAAGGCGGTATTACCACTACTTTTGTGCAGGACAATCAAGCTAAATCCAGCTACGGTGTGCTGCGAGGCTTGCATTATCAGCTTCCCCCATTTGCGCAAGCCAAACTCGTGCGCGTGTTAGAGGGTGAAGTGCTAGATGTAGTGGTGGATCTACGACCACATGCTCCAACCTACGGCAAAAGCTACTCTATTCGCTTGAGCGAGGAAAATCAAAAACAGCTCTTTGTTCCTAGAGGGTTTGCGCATGGATACGTAGTGTTAAGTCACAAAGCAACGTTTTTTTACAAAGTAGATAATTACTACTCCAAAGAAAATGAAGGCGGCATCATTTACAACGACCCTAAACTGAACATTGATTGGGAAATTGAGGAAAAGGACATTATCCTTTCCGAAAAAGACCAGCAATTACCTAAATTTGGAGAACACCGAAAATTCAATTAAGCAATCATGGCAACTATTTTAGTAACTGGCGCAAATGGGCAAGTAGGCAACGAATTGCAGTTTTTAGCTACACAATTTCCTCATTTTCAATTTATTTTTACTGATTACCAGGTGCTAGATATTACCTATTCAAAAGCAGTATTGTCTTTTTTTGAGCAACAAACTATTGACTATTGCATCAACTGTGCGGCTTACACTGCCGTAGATAAAGCAGAGTCAGAAGTAGAAAAAGCAACGGCTATCAATGTGCAAGGCGCTAAGAATTTAGCATTAGGTTGTCAGGTGAATAATGCCATACTTCTTCATCTTTCCACAGATTATGTGTATCACAATCAGCAAAATACGCCATTCGTAGAAACAGATGCGACGACACCTCAAAGCGTTTATGCTAGAACAAAATGGCGGGGGGAACAAGCCGCACAGGCTGTGCATCCAGCAACAATGGTCATTCGTACTTCTTGGGTGTATTCTACGTTTGGGCACAATTTTGTAAAGACTATGCTTCGCTTAGGTCAGGAACGACCTGAATTGCGCGTGATATTCGACCAAATCGGTACGCCCACCTATGCGCGTGCACTGGCTAAGGCGATGTTGGACATCATTGAGCAAGTAGAAAATAGTTTAGTTCCCAAAACACAACTGCAAGGCATTTACCACTATAGCAACGAAGGCGTTACCAGTTGGTATGATTTTGCTTTAGCGATTTTTGAATTGGCGCAAATTTCTACAAAAGTTATTCCGATTGAAACAAAGGATTATCCTACGGCTGCTGCGCGTCCACCGTTTAGTGTATTGAATAAAGCTAAAATCAAGCAAACTTTTCAACTAAATATTCCGCATTGGCGAGAAAGTTTGAAGGATTGTTTAATGGATATGCCTCAACACTAGATTTTGCGATTCCACGTGTGTATTAATCGCAATAAGCCTTAGCTTTGCCTTGGGATAAGTTTGATGATAAAAGTGATGAATAAACAATATAACTACGATAAAAGAGGGGTTTCCGCGACAAAGGATGAAGTGCATGAAGCCATCAAGCATTTAGATAAAGGATTGTACCCCAATGCTTTCTGTAAAATATTGCCCGACATTGTAGCTGGCGACGAAGCCTATTGCAACATCATGCACGCCGATACCGCTGGCACAAAAACCAGTTTAGCCTATCTTTATTGGAAGGAAACAGGCGATTTGAGCGTGTGGGCAGGCATTGCACAGGATGCTTTGGTCATGAATTTGGACGACATGGCTTGTGTGGGTTGTGTGAATGATATTGTTATTTCTTCTACCATTGGTCGAAATAAAAATCTGATTCCGGGTGAAGTGATTAGTGCCTTGGTGCAAGCTACTAGCGAGTTTATTGAGAACATGCGTTCCTTTGGCATCAACTTAATTTTGGCTGGTGGCGAAACGGCGGATGTAGGCGACATAGTACGCACAATTGACGTGGGCTACACCACTTTCGCCCGCATGAAACGCTCAAAGGTAATTGTCAACAACATTCAAGTTGGCGACCTTGTAGTGGGGTTAAGTGCTTATGATAAAGCAAGTTACGAAAAAGAATATAATGGAGGCATGGGTAGCAATGGCTTAACTTCAGCGCGCCACGATGTGTTTGATGCCATTTATCGAGAAAAATATCCAGAAACATTTGACCCCAATACGCCCATTTCAGTGATTTACAATGGTTCAAAGAAAGTAACGGATGTCATTTTTATTGATGAACAACCAATTGAAATAGGTAAATTAGTCCTTTCCCCTACCCGTACCTATTTGCCGGTCATCAAAAAATTGCTGGAAGAGCATTTGCCACACATTCACGGAATGATTCATTGTAGCGGCGGCGGACAAACCAAAGTCAGTAAGTTTCTCCAACACCAAGTTGTGGTGAAAGACAATCTTTTGCCTGTGCCGCCATTGTTTCACTTAATTCAATCGGAATCAAAAACGAGTTGGCGAGAAATGTACCAAGTGTTTAATATGGGGCATCGCTTAGAGGTTTACTTACCAGAAAAATACGCTTATTCGGTGATAGAGATTGCTAAGAAATTTCAGATTGATGCTCAAGTGATTGGGCATGTAGAAGCTAGTGAAAAAGCGGGCGTTAAAATCATTAGTCCTTATGGTCAATTCGAGTATTAAATCCTTAGCCAATCGCATCGGGCTATTACTTTTAGAGGTTTTCCTTTTTTCGCTGTTTGTCGGCTTAATGCTGTTTTTTATTTATGCACTTTTTCGCTCCATTGGATTAACGACCGATGAAAGTAGTGCAAACAATTTTCATCGCCCCTACATGCTACTTTTAGTGGAGTATTTGCCACAGCTCACCATTTTCATTTTAGCGACCTACTTTGTTCGCACATTAATCTTTAAATTTCCATTCCAACAGGCAGGTTTAACAATAAACAACTGCACTTTTTCACAATTCGGTATCGGATGGTTGCTAGGAACAGCTTTGGTAACTATTGGATTTTTGCTTTTATTGCTACTAGGAAGCATTCAATTTCAAGAGTTAAACTGGAATGGCTATTTGTTTTTTGGTTTGCTTTTGCTTTTCATCATTCAAAGTGCAGGCGAAGAAGTGTTGGTGCGTGGCTTTTTACTATCCGCCATTGAGCAGCGATTGAACACTTTTTGGGCATTGCTCCTTTCTTCAAGCATGTTTGCGTTGTTGCACTATTTCAACCCAAATGTAAGCTACATCGCTATGGCAAACATCTTTTTAGGTGGTTTGCTCATGGGATTACTGTTTGTACATTACAGAACGATTTGGGCATCTATTGGGCTACACGCTAGTTGGAATTTTGTACAATCTACTTTTTTCGATTTTGAAGTCAGTGGCTTTAACGTATATAGTTTTGTTCAATTCAAAGATGTGGGTAATCCGCTTTGGAATGGCGGTGATTTTGGCTACGAAGGTTCTATGCTTTCTGTCGTTTTACTAGTTTTAGCGTGTGCCTGGATGATTTGGCGATTGCCTGCATTTGATAGTAAATTATTCAAAAACAGACAATCGCAGCTATTTAAGTAATCCACTCTATAAAGCAACTATTCCCATCTAGGAAATGGGTCTAAAAAAGTGGTGGCGTGCTGTTGCATTTCAAATATCTCTTCTGAAGTGCAAAGACAGTCATTGAGTTGATTTATAATTTGTCGCTCTTCCATGTCTTGACCAATAAACACCAGTTCATTGATACGGTCTCCAAAGGTGCTATCCCACTGGCTTTCAATTAGTTTTTGGTTGTATAAAAAGTTAGGATGATTAATTCTTTCTTTGTATGTCATACTTGCCCACCATACACCTGCCTTATCCGCACGTAGCGAACCGCCCGCCTGTGACCAATTAATCGCATCATCAGGGCGACTAGCTATCCAGAACAATCCTTTACTTCTGATGATATTAGTTGGAAAATCCATGCTCAACCAATTCCAAAACCGCTCAGGATGAAAGGGTTTTTTAGAACGAAACACGAAAGAGCCAATACCATATTCATCTGTTTCTGGTACGTGCTCGTTTTCCAGTTCGTGAATCCAGCCAGCGGATTCCGAAGCGCGCTCAAAGTCAAATAAGCCCGTATTGAGTATTGCTCTTGGGTCAACACGACTAAAAGAACTTTCTATGATTTTAGCCTCAGCGTTGAGCTTACGAATAATGGACTTAAGTTCTTGCAACTGTTGTTGAGCTACCAAATCCGTTTTGTTGAGAATAATGACGTTGGCAAACTCAATTTGATCTGTCAGTAAATTTACTATTGTGCGTTGGTCTTGTCGGTCATCGGTTAAGGCTCTGTCATAGACTGTATCAGCAGCTCCGAAGTCCTTGTAAAAATTGAAAGCATCCACCACTGTTACCATAGTGTCCAGTTGAGCAAATTGACTTAAATCAATACCTTTTTCTTCGTCCACAAAAGAAAAAGTCTGTGCCACAGGAATAGGCTCACTAATACCTGTACTTTCAATGAGCAAGTAATCAAATCTGTTTTCTTTAGCTAATTTTTCTACCTCCAACATCAAGTCCTCGCGCAAAGTACAGCAGATGCAACCATTGCTCATTTCTACCAATTTTTCTTCTGTTCTACTCAATCCTCCTTGACTATCAATAATTTGAGCATCCACATTCACCTCACTCATGTCGTTGACAATAACAGCGACTTTCAAACCTTCTTTGTTGTGCAATACATGGTTGAGTAATGTTGTCTTACCCGCTCCCAGAAAGCCACTTAAAACAGTTACTGGCAATTTTTTAACCATAAAATATCTTTGTTCATTTTTTTATTAAATGCAATTTTGTTGCAATAACAAAAAAAAATAGGTATGGTTTAAATGAATCTGACTTTTTATTTATCTTCAGTCGCTTTTCGCTGATGATTACGTTATTTTTTATTTGACATATTCGTTTATTACGCTCAAAGCAGAAATAAACGCAAGTTTTAAATAAAATTAGACGCAGTTGCGTTTATACGGATGTTAGCGTTCATTGTAAAAAGACAAAACAGACGACAGAATAAGAATGGATTTTTTGCTGCATAAAGACAAGAAAGAAAACGGAAACCCACCGCACATTCAGGCACATTTGTCTTTGCCCAACACAAATGCCTAAGCTTCGCAAAGCCAAAAGAGCCTTCATTTTGCCAACCCTCTTGACAGTGAAAATTTGTTGAAAACTTTTCAGATAATTTAGATTAATGATTTCTTTATTTGAGTATTTTTGACAAAATTGTCAAGAAACATATTTCAAGATGCAAACAGAAAATTTAGGTGACTTTATTAGACAGTTAAGAGAACAAGCAAAAATGCCATTAAGGAAACTTGCTGCCTTGCTCGACATT
The DNA here is from genome assembly GCA_937944245.1 of uncultured Saprospiraceae bacterium. Taxonomy (GTDB): domain Bacteria; phylum Bacteroidota; class Bacteroidia; order Chitinophagales; family Saprospiraceae; genus JAAUTG01. The sequence goes on from CALDYY010000093.1 coordinate 10,491, forward strand.
GACCAAAGCACACTTAGCAAACTGGAACGAGGAGAGCGACCAGTAAGTAGACAAATGTTGCCAATCATTGCTGAGACTTTCAAAGTGGACGAGAAAGAACTTGTTGTTAGATTTTTGAGCAAACAGTTAGCTTATCAACTTGCAGATGAAAAATACGCAAAGGATATTTTGATTGCAGCAGAAGAGGAAATTAAATACTTAACCAAAGAGAATAAAGTAAAATGAGATATTACGGAGCAAAAACCAAGCTACTTCCATTTATTGAAAGTATTGTAAAAAAGACTGGCGTAAATGGAACTTCAAATTTTGTAGACCTGTTTGCTGGAACTTCCGCAGTAGGCAAACACTTTAAAAAACTCGGCTATACCGTAATTTCAAATGATACTTTAGAATTTTCATATGCTCTTGCGAAAACCTACATTGAACTAAATGAAGAACCACAATTCACAAAGTTAAAATCACATCTTAAACTCAAGAACGGGAATGAAAATTTGTTTGACTATTTAAACAAACTTAAAACTCGCAAAGAAGGGTTTATGTTTGAAAACTATTCACCGAATGGTGGTAGGCAGTATTTTACTGATGAAAATGCTTTACGAATAGATACCTTTCGCTATTTAATTGAAGAATGGAAAGAAGAAAAGAAAATTTCTGAACTAGAGTATTATTATCTTATTACATCGTTGCTTCGCGGGGTTAATTTAACAAGCAATGTTTCTGGAACATATGGAGCATATTTGAAAACTTGGGATAAAAGAGCATTGAATCCTCTCATGCTTGAGCCAGTAGATATAATACCAAGTAAAAACAAAAATAAAGCATACAAACGTGATGCTAATGAGTTAATAAAGGAAATTCATTCTGATATCTTATATCTTGACCCGCCATATAATAGCAGACAATACGCATCAAACTATTTTATTTTGGAACTCATTGCTGAAGGTTGGTTTAAAACCAAACCGGAGATTTATGGTGAAACGGGGATGAGAAATTACGACCATCAGAAATCAAAATATTGTTCAAAAACAACTGCATTAAACGCACTCGAAGATTTGATTTTGAATTCTTCTAAATCGCAATACATCGTTCTAAGTTATAATAACGAGGGAGTAATTCCTCAAACTGCAATTGAACAAACATTAGGAAGAATAGGAACTGTAGAAACTTTCACTGAAAATCATAAAAGATATAAAAGTATTAATCAAACAGTGGAAGACCCACAACTTACATTTGAACATTTATTTTTAGTTCAGCCAAAAAAAACTGTAAATAAAACAAATAACTTAACTGGTAAAGAGTGGTTACAAAATTCGTTTAGTATTTGGCGCGACCTAGGTAAGACAGAGGAAGAAAAAAAACTAAATCATCCTGCAATTTTCACAATAAAGTTAGTTTCAAAATTGATAGATACTTTTTGTAAGCCAAATGGTGGTAAAATTCTAGACTGCTTCGCAGGTTCAGGTACTACACTAATTGCAGGCTTAAAGAAAGAAAAAGATGTAATAGGTTTTGATTTGAGTTCAGAATACAAAAAACAATTCATTAAAAGAGCTAGCAACTCATATAACATTCCTTTGTATGGTTTGGAAGATAAATATCTTGTAAGTGACTCTAGAAAACTTTCAGAAAAATTAGAATCAAATTCTATTGATTTATGTGTAACATCTCCCCCGTATTGGGATATACTAAACAGACAGCGAACTGCTGATATGAAAAAAAACACAAACTATTCTGACAGTAAAGAAGATTTAGGAAATATTGAAGATTATAATGAATTTGTTAGTTCACTGAAACTGGTTTGTGGAGAGGTTTACAATGTATTGAAACCAAAAGGTTATTTTATTGTAAATGTTATGGATTTGCGTAAAAAAGATAAATTTTTTCCATTACACATTGATACAGCACGAATAGCACAAGAAGTTGGCTTTTCCTTTGAGGACATAATTATTTGGGATAGACAACCCGAATATAACAATATGAGGCCATTAGGTTACCCTTTTAAGTTTATTGTGAACAAAGTTCACGAATATCTATTAATTTTTAGAAAACTAGAAATCAAATGACACCACAAGAATTTCAACAGTGCCTTGCTTATCTAAATGTACGGAAAAACACAGTTTGGATTGAAGCTGAAATGAGACATAAAGACAAAGTTCGTTTTGATACAAAATATTCTTCATATACAGGTTTAGCTGTTCCAGCGAACTCATCTACTCTTCCTTACTATGTTTGGTCTGCAAATGCAGCGCCTCAAGATAAGTGGGGGATTGAATTAAGAATATATTTTGTGTCGGATAATAATATTCCAGCACCGTTACAAGCACTTGCAAAAAACAACAGTCGTCACGGTTACGAACAATACGATAAAAGGATTAACAACAATTCATTTATCTGGCAACTTTTTCAAAACGGTTATAAATTAGGACAAAATTAATAATGGAAAAAAATAAGATTTCAAATTTTCTTACTTCTGATATTTCCTACTTACTTGGACTTATCACGGGGCATGGTGAGATTCAATACAATAGCGATGTAAGAAAAATCATAATTGACTTTGAGTATAAAACTCTTGAATCAAAAGCAATTACAAAAGTTTTTGACCAAAGATTGCACATCCAAACTTCGCTTGACCCAGTTGTTTATCGTTTACAACAGATGGGTATTAATGTTCAAAAAATCACGGGTGATAAAATTTCACTCGTTCTTACTTGGATAAAAGAAGACATCGCATGGCTATTTATCAAGTTCTTAATTAACGGAACAAGATTTAGTTTTCACGACTTTCTTATACCTGAACCAATATTTGAGACAACTGATGCAAATAAAAAGGAATTTTTACGAGGTATTGCAGATGTAACGGGTTTTGTACGTAAATCAAATGTTGACCAGTCTGGTAGGCATCGCGTGTATATTGAAATTTCTAACAAGAATTGGTTTTTACCACCACAAATTTGTCAACTTACACAATCATTAAATGTTGCCATACAATACATTGGATACGGACATCCAAATATCAGAGGTGGAACAGGCATGAGTTGGGCAAAAGAACATCAAATAAAAATCTACGCAGAAGATTTTGAGAACATTGGATTTTATATTTCTCATAAGAATGAAGCACTTGCCGAACTCGTTGAATATAATAAATCAAATTTTGCAAGAAAGCAAGCGTTATGTACAGGTATTGCAAGCAGAGAAAAATCAAAAGATAGTCATCCTCACGAAACACACGAGAAATTACCTTTAGAAATAAACGGGCAACATTTTAACGGATACAAAGCAATTTGTAAGTGTTTAGGTTGCTACTTACAAAAGGATTGGATATGTATAAAAACGAAATAGAAATGTATCCTGACATTATCAAGTGGTTGGACAACGACTTGAAGCAAAAGTTCGGAAAGAAAGCAAATAAAATTCAGGTGCTTGACACTCATGATAGCGACCTGAGCAATTTCATTATGAAACTAAGTTATCAAAAGTTTTTTCCTGAATTTACTACATTTCAAATTCGTCAGGACATTACTGGTTTTATTGAGTATGCGGACAGAGTAGAATTAGTTTTTGTGGAATGTAAGAACACAACACTTTCGCTAATAAATCTTTCCCAATTAATAGGGTACTCAAGTATCGCTCTTCCTATTTATGCAATTCTTTTAAGTCCTCAAGGTATGGGCACTACATTAACCAAGTTATTACAAACATATAATAGGAAAGATGTTTTAGAATTTAAACCAAATAGACGAATTCAAGTAATCAAATGGGATTTCAATAAACAAGATATTGACCATATGAATAGTATTTTATAGCCCACGCATCGTAGTCAAGCACATTTGCAGGTCGCACGAGCCAACGCTAAGTCCAAAACCTGCAAAAGAGCTTGCCTTCCCCAACGCACGGCAAACAGAAAAGATGCAGCAAAAATGAAAGTAAAATAACGAGAAAAATGAACAACGAAACGCTAACAAGCGGTATAAAACATTGGGGTTTAGGTGGTTATTCGAGCGTTCTGCCCCGCATCAAGTTCGGTGTAACTTGATAGGAAAGTCGCCCGCAATCCCCAACGATTTCATACCCCCAACCGTCAGGCTGTGAAAGAACTCCATTTCATCTAAATAATCTACGTAAAACAACACCTCACAAGCCCATATCTTAATTGTGGGCAACCCTTATTTTAAGCTGCTAATTTCAGCCTAATTATTTTCAAGAGCTGATAAAGCCTTACAGTAAGCCTGTTTTTTGCTAAATAACTCACCCTTTCGTAATCGGGTGTCCAATGGGT
>CALDYY010000094.1 GCA_937944245.1 uncultured Saprospiraceae bacterium
CCTTCTTTCACCTCACCAAAATCATAACTAGGGGCTAAAAAGTTAATCTTTGCCACATTAATAGTATCAACAATTCCACTAGCAGTAATTGGACTCCTTATAATTGCTGCATTGCCTGAGATACTCTCCGTCCTGATTTCCTCTAAGCGCTTCTCCCCTACTTTAGGCTCTGATTTGCACGCCACAATTAGCAAAAAAGTAACATACAATATTGAATACTTCATTTCTACACCTTAATTTTCTACAAAAATATTCAATTTTCTTACACCAATCGAACAAATGATTATAATTTGTACTCATAAGTTAATTATAATCATTTGTTATGGCACATTTATTCACTAAAACATTTACTTCTTTTTTTGCAGAAAAATCTACATCGGTAATGTCAGCGTACAAAAAACATCTTCACCCGCTAATTATCTATCACATCAAAAATTGAATAACTTTTAATGTGTCATTAAAAATAATGCCGTTTTTAGCTTACTTTGTTGTAACATTCATAGAAGAATGGCAGCAATGGAAAACAATCAGAAAAAATATTATCTAAATAAGACGCAAATTATGGCATTAGAAAAGCAACGTAATGCTATTTTGTCTTATTTTCGTCATCTTAATTAAAAGAACGATTTAAAAGCAGTGATAATATATCTATCTTTAAAAAACCTTACTGGTCTCACACAAAAGATTTTCTTTCAGAAAATCTATTTTATCAATAAACATCTTATTCCAAGTAAGAAAAGCCCAATCATTTTTGCTATTAATCATCCCACGGCTTTTACAGATTCCTTTATTTTTATGGTTTATACTAATCATAATTGTTATTTTATGTTAAGAGGTGATTTTTTTAAAGTTCCTCGTCCTGTAAAATGGTTTATGGATACCATTCGTTTAATCCCTATTTTTAAGCAGCGAGATGGCTTCAGTGCATTGCGACAAAATCAGCAATTGTTTGAAGCATTCTATAACTTATTGCATAAAAAAGGTAGTATTTCCATAATGGTAGAAGGCTTACACGATAAAAGTAAGCGCCTTAATCCAGTGCAAAGGGGAACGGCTAAAATTGCTTTTGGCTTTTATGAAAAATATAATGACGATTCTCTAATTATTTCGCCAATAGGCTTAACTTACTCGGATGTGACTGCCTTCAGAGGAATAGTCGCTATAAAAGTAGCTGAGCCAATTTATATAAAGGATTATCTCGAAGATTATAAAAATAATGCTAGAAAAGCGGAACTAGCACTTACCAAAGAAATAGAATCGCGCATTCGACCTTGTCTGGTACATATTGCAAATCCCGAAGATGATGAATTGGCAGAAACCTTACTAGATATACACCGCAACACCACTGCAATTCCATTATTACCCCCTATTTCTAAAAATGGACAGCCTTTAGAACATGAGATTACTTTCATCAATCAGTTTAATGAACTACCCGCAACAACAAAAGAAAATTTGCGAGAAAAAACAGCAAACTATTTTAAACAACTTAAATCTTTAAAAATATCAGATTCAGGTGTTATAAAAAATAAACAGTTTAGCTTTATAAATACCTTTTTCATCATTTTAGGATTGCCTGTTTTTCTAATTGCGCTTCTTACTAGCGGTTTACCTATATTGCTAACCCTTCAAATTAGAAAAAAAATAAAAAAAGAAGAATTTATGGGTTCTGTAAGTATGGTCGTAGGAATGTTTAGTTATTTAATTTATTTTTCGATTTTATTGATTATAGCTTTGATAATTGGTAAATGGTGGAGCATCATTGCAGTCATTGCTATTCCACTGGTGGGCTATATTGGTTTACTCTATCGCGATTTTTTCTTATCTTGGAACAACGCCCGAAAATTTAAAATACTTCCTAAAGCAACACAGCAAAAACTATTACAAGAAAGAACAGCTATTTTAAATAGTGTTATGGATTTAGAAAAATTATCTGTACAATGATACTACTCCAATAAATCGTCTTCCATCAGTTCCGATGGTAAGGATTTTGAGGCTTTAGCACCGAGTTCTTTGATGCGTTCAGAGCGACCAATTAGGGTATCGCCATATTTTGGTGAATCCTTTAACTTATTGAATGCCAGTTGATAAGTTCTTTGAGCTTCTTCCAATTTTTGACCGATTAAAGTTAAATCCTCTACAAAGCCAACAAATTTATCATATAGCAAACCGCTTTGCCGAGCAATTTCTAAAACATTTTTTTTCTGGCGTTCTTGCTTCCAAATATACGCCACCGTGCGCATGGTTGCTAACAGCGTTGAAGAAGTTACCAGTACCACATTTTGCTCCAAAGCCTCTAAAAATAGGCGTGGCGAATGCTGCATAGCTAAAGCAAATGCCGATTCCATCGGGATAAACAACAACACATAATCAGGCGTATTAATTTGATACAACTGCTGATAGTTTTTTTGGCTTAACTCCTTGATATGGCGTTGGATACTTTCTAAATGTTCTTTCAAGTGAAACGATTTTTGTATATCTTCCTCGCAATTAAAAAAGCGTTCATAAGCCGAAAGTGAAACCTTAGAATCAATAATAATTTGCTTATTATCAGGAAGTTCCACAATAAAATCAGGTCGTTTTTGCTGACCGTTTTCGTCCTTAAAACTTTCCTGTGTGCGATAATGTATGTTGCGTTCTAGCCCTGCTTTTTCGAGCAGCAACTCCAATCGAAGTTCACCCCAAGCCCCTTGCACTTGCGATTCGCCCTTTAAGGCATTTACCAAATTATTAGCATCCTGGCTCAATTGGGTGTTGAGTAGGCGCAAATGCTGCATTTCTTGCTGCAACAGGGAACGCTGCTTGGTTTCCTCCAAAAATTTGGTATCTATTTGTTCACTAAATTCCTTAATTTTTTCCTTGAGCGGTTGTAGCAAGCCTTCCACTTGTTGCTTATTTTGTAATGTAAATCGTTCACTTTTTTCTTCCAGTAACCGATTGGCGAGGTTTTCAAATTCCAGTCGTGCTTGCTGTTGTAGCTGCAACATTTCTTGTTTTTGTTGCAGTAATTTTTCCTCCAAAAACTGAAACCGCACTTGGTCTGCCGCTTGTTCTGAACTCAATTTGCGCAATTCCTGCTCTGCAAAAGCCAAATCACTTTTCAATAAATCCGCTTGCTCCTCTAGTTTTTGGTAAATCGCTTTCAGTACATAATCTGCCTGCAATTCGTCCAACAACAACTGCCTCAAACGAAATTTAGCCACCAACCAAACGGATAAACCACCAATAACAATCCCTAGAATAAAAAAAGCAAGTAAAAATATAATGATATCCGACATGAAAGGATTTGTTTTAATAGTTATCCTGTTGAAGTATTCTATTCATTCTTTCAAACCAAGCTAAACAATATATTTACTTCTTGATATAATAGTTAAAGTTACAAAAAAACTTGACTATCGTCTTCGTAAGGTATATTTTTGTAACATAAAAGAAGAATAAAACAAAGGTATTGTTATGGTCTTTTTGAATGGCTAAGACCTCCTAATAATTTTCAAGGCTAAGAACAATATTATCTTATAGTTTGTGATGAAAAAATTAGGATTACTTTATTTTTTAACATTTATAAATATAAAATTATGAAAACTTTTTCACTTGGATTACATGGTATGGTATGGTATGGTATGGTATGGTATGGTATATGATAATTTTCATATCCCAAAAAGGGCATACACAAACAGAAGATTGGTGTGGTTCAAAGCCAACAACAGAACATATCAATTATTTAACCCAACTAGCTAATGCTACTCCTGGCTCAAGTCTAGGGAGTAATACTAGTCAGGTTTCGACATTTAATCTACGCTTCATTGTTGTAACAAAGGATGATGGCACTTTTGATGGTCTTAATGGCATTCCTAATTTCAATGATGCCCTGTTATCTAGCATTGTTGCTAAAGTTAATACAAATTTTAGTGGTTCAAATATTACCTTTAATTATTGTGGTCGCGAAGTCATCAATAACTCTAACTTAACAAATATTAGTGGGCGATATCCTACTTTATTTAGTACTGCTTATTACCCAAATGCCATTAACGTGTACATAGTTAGTAATTTACAGAGCGGTGTGTTGGGTATTTCACCAATTGGTGGGGGAGGGAGCAGTTCAGTAAACTGGATTGGATTAATTGCCAATAATTTTATTGATAGTAACGCAAATGATAGGGTATTAACCCATGAGCTAGGTCACTTTTTTGGTTTACTTCATACTTTCCATAATAACAACGAGTTAGTAAATGGCTCAAATTGTCTGTCAGCAGGTGATCTTATTTGTGATACCCCTGCTGATCGTTGGATGCAAGCGGGCTGTTCAAACACAGTTAGTGCAAGTTGTCTATATACTGGAAACTGTAGAGACCAAAATAATGTGATCATACAACCTTCAGTAAATAACTTTATGTCTTATTATAGAGCTGTGTGCCGAACAGCTTTTACTCCACAACAGAAAATGACAATGAAACTCAATGAACTGAACTATATCAGTATAAAGAATCTTGCAAATATCCCCTGTGGAAGTGCTGCGCCAGTTATTTCTGATAGAGTAGAATTTGAAGGAACAAACAAAGGATTAGGTACTAGACTTGATTATACTGCTGTATTTTTAGATGCTAGTAACAACTTAGTAAGAGGTGGAAATCTGACCGCAAGCAATAATGCAGGAAATTTTAAATTCATTCGTTACCCCAACGAAGTTAAATATGTTTGTGGCGGTGGAAATATTATTCGTTACTCAGGCGATGTTCTAGATGGGCTATCTACTCTGGACTTAACTTTGATGCAAATGCACATCCTTAACACGCAACCATTAACAACTGGCTACCAGAAAATTGCTGCTGATGTAAATGGAAATGGAGCAATTAATGTTTTTGATGTAGTAACTTTGAATAAGGTATTACTAGGTGTTGAACCCAAGTTTCCTAGTTTTCAATTTCCTTACAGACTAATTCCCGAGTATATTCCTTTGGATTTTACAACCGCATTTAATAACGATCCTTTTAATATACCTAACAAACCTTACTCAAACTATATGTTAGTTGAACCTCCGGTAACATATGATCCTTTTGATTTGAATATCCAGATACCTATAGGAGCAACGGGGAAAAATGGTTTCGACGCTATTAAAATAGGAGATTTAAATGCATCTAATTCTATGGCTTCACCTTTTAATAATAACGTAGAATCTCGATCAAGAATCACATTTACCACAGATGATATTCGTTGTATTAGACAAGGCGAAAAGAAGTGGATATATGTTATTGGAATACCTGATGATGAAATAGTAGCGTATCAATTAGGCTTTACATATAATACAGATAAAATTAAAGTATTGGATATCAAAGATGACGCTTACAATGAACAAGATGATATATGGGGACTAAATGAAGAGGCTGCAAGAGAAGGCTATTTGAAAACATTGTGGGTAGATAAAAAAGTAACGGCAAGAAGATTCAACGGTAAGAAATGGCTGTCCGTAAGGATAGAGGCTCTAAAAGATATTTGCGACTTGAGGCAAATATTTGACTCTAACATCGAACAATTAGTTACTACTTTTTGGAATAAGGATTTGCTGGAAGTAGGAGGAGCAATTCGCATTTCTACAAATGGTAATGGGAACACAGCAAATAGCGGTGGTAATAATGAAGAAACATTTATTGTAAATAGTTTTCCAAACCCTACTAGCGAAGAATTGAATATTACAATTAGTACAACTCATCAAGCAAGTGCTTTAATCGTTATTACTGATAGATTCAATCAACTGTTGAAACAGGAAGTGGAATTGTTAGATGGCAATAACCAAATTTCATTAGATATATCATCCCTGTCAACTGGAGTAATATTCTACAATATTTATATGATGGATGGGAAACAATATTCTGGAAGACTAATCAAATTATAATTTATTTACTTACACCGAAGGATTGTATTTAAACAATATAATCCTTCACATTATACATGAACATTATGAAAAAGACTATTTTTACTAATTTTTTATTTTTTATAATACTCTTTGCTGCTAGTGCAAAAAGCATCTACGTTGACCAAGCCTCTATGGGCTTAAATACGGGGCAGCGTTGGGAAGATGCCTATACTGATTTGCAGGATGCCTTAGCAACTGTAGAAAATGGCGACTCTATATGGATAGCCGAAGGAACGTATTATCCGACTAATAGCACAAATCGCCGTGCAACCTTCAAAGTGAACAAAAGCATTACTTTAATCGGTGGTTTTTCTAAAAATGAGGCTAGAATATATAACCCAGTCTTATATCCTACTATTTTAAGTGCAGATATTGGTGAAAAAGACAACAACTTAGACAATGCTCATACTATATTAGAACTTGATGAGGCGCAAGGGAAAATACATATTCAAGGCTTCATTATAGAAAAAGCTAAAGCAACAGAAGAATTTGTTATTCAAGATAACATTATCAGAAATGGTGGAGGAATGTACGTCAAAGTGAATAACACTGCTGATTTACAACTTACTATATTAGATTGTGTATTCAATGACCATTCCGGCATGTCACGGGGTTCTGCTATTTATCTTTTTGGCAATGCACCTATTAATATTGATTTTAACATTACTAATTGCAAATTTTACAATAACGGCTATAATGGTTTAAATAATGGCACGATTCATATTTCTACTCAAAATAACAAGCGATTTACGTTTCGCATCCATAAAAGCAAGTTCAAAAATAATTCTGGTTGGCAAGGTGAAGGTGTAGGTATCTATCGTAGAATGGATGATGCCGATGTTAGTCTTATGGATATAGAAGATTGTGTATTTGAAGAAAACTATGGAAGATACGGGACTGTTTACGATTACATTTCTTCTAAGAGCGACTCTATGATGGTTAAAAACTCTATTTTTAAAGATAATGAAATAGCTTTCGAGGGTGGAGCAATTCGGCATTTTTCGCTAGGCACAAATAAAGTAATATATATCAAAAATACAAATTTCATTGCAAATTATGGACACTTAGAAATTGATACAGATATTCCTGCTTCTTTAGGCGGTGCTCTGATGATAGAAAATTTGGATTATACTCCTGCAAGAAATGCTCAACTTATTATTGAAGATTCAAAATTTATTAACAATGCTAGCAAAATAGGAGCAGCCATTTATAGTCAATCTTTTAACCATAAAATATCTAATTGTCTTTTTGCTGGGCATCATGCCCCACTAGAAGGGGGAGTTATCTACATTGGAAATAACTTAACTTCTAATACTTTTAATTATTATAATAATACTTTTTATAATAATTCAGCAGATGTAAATGGTGGAATATTTAGTGCGTATAGAACATTTACTACTTTTGGACCTAATAGGATAAATTTTTACAATTCTGCTTTTATTAATAATCAATCAAAACAAGGTGCTAGTATTGGTTATTTAGAAAGTTGCATTGTCAATTTTTATAATTGTATGATGGATAATGCTAAAAATGATTCTATTATATATTATAATGCTTGGTCAGCTTTTGCTGGAGTTAATTTTGAAAATACTTTTTTTGACACGGATGCGCTATTGGCTGCTCCAGAAGAAGGCGACTTTTCGCTAAGTCCTTGCTCACCTGCTATTGATAAGGGAGATAACAGATATATCGCTCAAAATAATTTATTAGATGTAATAGGCAATCCAAGAATTATCAATAACAGAGTAGATATAGGTGCTTACGAAAATATGATTACCCAATTAGAAGTTGAGTTTGATGTCATTGGTAATTCCTGCCGAGATATTAATACAGGGTATGTTAATTTTGAATTCAAAAATGGTTGTTCACCCTACACTTATACATGGGAGCGTAATAGCAGTAAAGGAACAGGGAATACTGATTTAGCAATAGGCACTTACAATATTACCATCACAGATGCGGTGGGCAAGCAAGGTCAAGTTTCGGTAATTATAGATACGTTTAACCTGAGGTATGCTTCTACATTAATTCTACCCACTTGTCCAGAAAACAAGAACGGCGCAATTAGTATAAGAAATTTATCCCAAGATTCGTTGAGCTATCTATGGGCAAATGGCTCAGCTAATCCCTCTATTAGTGATTTAGGTGTTGGGCAGTACACGGTTACCATTACGAATCAAAATGGTTGCCAAGCGACTACTCAATTTGAGTTGACTATCTCAGATACGATTCAAGTATCTTATAGTATTGTTAATGCTTCTTCTTCTGATTCATCTGACGGAAAAATTAGCATAGAAAGTATTTCAGGCGGTCAACCTCCTTACAAAGTAAGTGTTAACACGGTACCGATTGAAAGAGTAAGTAGTTTATCTGTTGGAAATTATCAACTTAAAATCGAAGACGATAAAGGATGTATAAAAGTAATCCCTTTTAAAATAGATGTAGCAACAAATACTAGGGAGTGGCAGTTATCCTCTGACATAGAGATTTTCCCAAATCCAGCAAATATTGGCAAAGTTACTATAAAATTGCCACAACAATTAGATTTAAAAGCAACAGCTATTCGCATTGTTGACCTACATGGTAGAGTAGTTTATCAGAAAGCACCATCAGGACAATTTCATGAAGTATCAATCAGCAATTTAGCTAGTGCAATGTATATCGTACAAGTAATTAGTAAAGATTATTTTGGTAGCACATCTTTCTTGATAGAGTAAGTTTTGTTCAGGTACGTGGTGTTCTTAGCATGATCCTATGAAAACACCACGTACCAAATGCCAAAAAACTACATACCTTACCACCCCAATTTCCCTAATTCCACAGCGCGCTCCAATGCTGCTTTTGCGCCTGCCACAATATCCTGATGCACTTCGAGTTGCCGCATCTTTTTCATAGCCGCTTCGGTCGTTCCGCCTTTTGAAGATACCCGATCAATCCATTCTTGACAAGACAAATCTGTTTTATTATAAAGTTCTATTGCGCCTCTAAAAGTCTGACCTACCAGTAGTTCTGCTTCTGATTCTGAGAAGCCCATGCCGCGAGCAGCACTCATCATGGCATCCATAAAATACCAAACATAGGCTGGTCCGCTACCTGAAATAGCCGTAGCTGCATCAATAAAATCCTCATTTTCAACGTAAACTGTTTTTCCAGTGGTACTCAATAAATTTTGTACCGTTACCAGTTCAATGCGCGTTACTTCTTCCGAAGCAGTAAAGGCAGTCATCCCCATTCCAATTTGTGCAGGCAAATTCGGCATGGCGCGAATTACTTTTTTAATGCCTAAACCCTCCTGAATAGACTGAATTTTCACACCCGCCATAATGGAAAGAAAAACTTGTTGCTCCTGCACTAAGGGTTTGATTTGCTCAAAAAGTGTGGTATAGTCTTGTGGCTTCACCGCTAAAATGACTAAATCTGCTTGGGGTAAGCAATCTTTGGGATTCCCATATACCGTACCGATTTCTTTTTCTGCTAGACTAAATGCCTTGTCAATAGACTTTTCTAAAATCATCATATTTTCTTGACTGGTAATATGAGAACGTAAAAAACTTTGTGCATACGTCAACCCCATGTTTCCACCTCCAACGATTAAAATTTGCATAAATGAGTAGTTTTAATCAACCTTTTTTTTACAAAGCTAATCATCTGTTGGTTAATTGTTTTAAGATTAATCGCAAAATCTGCTTTTTCATAATGTTACTCTTTTAGAACACAGATTCAACTGATTCTACGAATAGTGCACAGATAAAGAGAAAATTCGTGAAAAATCCATTCAATTCGCAGAATTTGTGTTCCATAGTTAACTTATGATATATAAATCTAATGCCATTTTGTTAACCTACATTCAAGTAATTCAAGTATAAACTAGCAAAAGACCCGATAAGATATTATTTTTGAGGTACTTAACGAACAAAGTACAATAGAAAAGATTGTAAAAATGAAATATCAACTACTTAGCACTGTTTTATTCCTTGCTATTATTGCTTGTCAAAGACCAACAACAACTACTTTTAATTTATTAACTCCTGCAAAAACAGGCATTCATTTCACCAATACCATTACAGAAAGTGATACGTTTAATATTTTGGTCAAAGAATTTGTCTATAATGGTGGAGGCGTTGCCATTGGCGACTTAAATGGCGATGGATTGGAGGATATTTTCTTTTCTGGCAACCAGGTAGATAATGCTTTATACCTCAATAAAGGTAATTTGCAATTTGAGGAAGTTACACAAACAGCAGGTGTGAGCAAAACTGATGCTTCATTTTGGTCATCTGGTATCAATATTTTGGACATCAATTTAGATGGCAAATTAGATATTTACGTCTGCAATACGTTGCATTCAGACGCTACATTTCGACGCAACTTTCTGTATATCAATCAAGGGAATAATGCCAGTGACGTTCCCCTATTCAAAGAAATGGCAGTTGCCTATGGTATTGCTGATGAAAGCCATTCTTCTCATGCTCAATTTTTTGACTATGATAACGATGGTGATTTAGACCTTTTCATTGGGGTCAATTGGATTGAACGCGAATATCCCAACCAATTTGTGGAACTTGCCACCGATGGCTCTGCCCCCAACCGAGATATTTTGCTTGAAAATACTTGGAACGATAGCTTGGGACATCCTGTTTTTACAGATGTTTCTCTTAAAGCAGGTATTATTCACGATGGTTACAGCCACAGTACCTTGATTTTTGACTTTAATCAAGATGGCTGGCAAGATATTTATGTGGCTAACGATTATCAAAGCAACGACCTTATTTACATCAACAATCAAGACGGCACATTTACCAATAAGGCGGGGGAATTGTTCAAGCATTTTTCGCTTTCTGCAATGGGCAGCGATGTAGCAGACATCAACAACGACGGGGCTGCCGACTTTTACACCTCCGAAATGCAACCTTATTATAACAAACGCAAAAAACTATTTCAGGGCAGTAGTAGCTACCAAACACAACAATTTACAGAGCAATACGAATATAATTATCAATATCCGAGAAACACCTTACAACTCAATGCAGGTCAACATCCTAAGACGGGGTTGCCTATTTTTAGCGAGATAAGTATGTACGCTCAAGTGCAAGAAACGGATTGGAGCTGGGCAACACTTTTTGCTGATTTCGACAACGATGGCTGGCAAGATTTGTATATTGCAAATGGTTTTCCAAAGGATGTGACCGATAAAGATTTTTCCGATTTTCGCGCTAACATGGGCAATGTAGCCACCATAAAACAGCTTCTGGACGCCATTCCTGCTGTAAAATCACCGAATTTTTTATTTCGCAACAATCAAGACCTCACTTTTGAAAACATCACACAGGCATGGGGATTGGCTTATCCATCTTTTTCCAACGGCGCAGCCTATGCCGATTTAGATAACGATGGCGACTTGGATTTGGTGGTCAACAACATTAACGACCCTGCTTTTGTGTTTGAGAACAAAACACCATCAAATAGTCAACAAAATTATCTTAGGCTCAAACTACAAGGAGCAAATAAAAATCCTGATGCTTTTGGTGCATCAGCAACTATTTATCATCAGGGCAAACAGCAACAACGATACTTACTCTCTGCTAGAGGGTATCTTTCTAAACCTGAAAACACGCTACATTTTGGTTTGGGTGAAATTCTAGTAGTGGATTCTATCCTCATTCATTGGCAAGATGGCAAAGAAACTTTACTCTCCAATGTTGGTGCTAATCAGGTGCTTACAGTTGAATATGAATATGCTGCAAAAAGAGAAAAACAAAGCACAACGCTTCATAACAATACTTTTTTTGAAGATGTAACTGCCAAATTTAATTTGATGCACAAAGACCAAGAAATTGATTTCATTGACTTTAACTTTCAACGAACACTGCCTCATAAATTTTCGCAATACAGCCCCGCCATTGCCGTAGCCGATGTTAATGGCGATGGTTTAGACGACATTTTCATTGCTGGCAGTGGAACATTTGAGGCTACCTTATTCATTCAACAAAAAGACGGTACTTTTAAATCGCAAAAAATCAACCATAAGCAACATCCCAAACTTTTGGAAGAAGATGCTGGCATTCTACTATTCGATGCCGATGGCGATGGTCATAATGACTTATACATTGCCAGAGGTGGCGCACAATTACCAAAGGAAAATCCACTTTACCAAGATATATTATTGTTAAACGACGGTAATGGCAATTTTAAATTAGCAGAAAACGCATTGCCTGTTACGCACATCAACAGCACTTGCGTAAAAGCAGCCGACATAGACGGCGATGGCGATTTAGACCTGTTTGTAGGTGGTGGCGTTTTGCCTAACGCCTATCCTTATGCCGAAAAAAGCTACTTGCTGCGCAACGATAGCCAAAAAGGGCAACCCAAATTTACGGACATCACCGATGCGCTTGCTCCTGATTTGAAAAATGTGGGTATTGTAAGCGATGCACTTTGGACTGATTTTGATAATGATCATCAAGTGGATTTGATAATCGCCAGTAAATGGATGCCTATTCAGTTATTCAAAAATGAAAATGGCAAGTTTGTAAATTTCACACAAAACGCTGGTTTACAATATAAAACAGGTTGGTGGAATAGCCTTGCAGCAGCCGATTTAGATAACGATGGCGATATGGACTACATCGTTGGCAATTTTGGAGCAAACCTTTACTTCCAATGCACAGCGGCTGAACCCGTTCGCATTTATGCAAAAGATTTTGATGATAATGGCATGATTGACCCTTTAATTTCTTGTTATTGGCAGGATTCGCTAGGCAAAAGAGACGAATACCTGTACCATCCAAGAGCGGATTTAGTGAAGCAAATTCCAAGCATTAGAAAGAAATACAATACCCATGCACAGTATGGAGAAGCTACTGTATCCGATATGTTTACTGAAGAAGAACTAAGTGATGCGTTGATACTTTCCGCCAATTCCATGCAATCTGTTATCTTAGAAAATCTAGGCAATGGCAAATTCAAATTTATCCCTTTACCCAAACAAGCCCAACTCGCTCCTATTTACGGCATTCTACCTTTTGATGTGGACACTGATGGCAAGTTAGATATTTTATTAATTGGCAATGATTTTGGCGTAGAATTGCAACAGGGACGCGCCGATGCTTTCTATGGATTAGCCTTGATGAACAAAGGCAATTTTCAATTTGAAGCAATCGCTTCACAAAGAAGTCATTTCTTTGTACCTCATGCGGGCATTGGATTGGTGGATGTGATGGTCAATAATCAAGCATTAATATTAGCTACGCAAAACAACGAAGCGCTTAAAGTATTTCAGCCCAATTATGTAGAAAAAACCAGTTTTTTCCCATTATCTGCTGATGTGGCAAAAGCCATTCATTATTTCGACAATCAACAGCTCGTAGAGGAATTTTACTGGGGAAGTAGCTTTATGTCCCAACGAAGCAGATATGTTCGGTTTTATAATTTAACAGAAAAAATTGAATTGCTGGATAAAAAAGGGAATTTACTGCGTACTATTGGTCAACAAGATTTATAATCGCATCGAAAAAAAATAACGGACATTGCAATTATTATCCATCAAAGGAATACATTTTAAAAACTACGAATCATTTGACCTCAAATTTGATACGAACTTGAATGGTATAGTAGGTTGGAATGGCATGGGCAAAACTAATTTACTGGATGCTATTCACTATTTGTGCATGGGGAAAAGCTATTTTTCTGGTTTAGACAAGAACTTAGTCCGAAAATCAGAAGAAAACATTGATTTTTTCAGATTGGAAGGCATTTTCCAGCGCATGGAAAAAGTGGAATCGGTGGTTGTAAAAGTGCAATTAAGTAAGCGCAAAGAAATCGAATACAACAAAGTCAAGCACCAAAAACTATCTGAGCATATCGGTATTTTTCCAGTGGTGGTGATTGCGCCTTTTGATGTTGCCATTGCGTTAGACGGTTCAGAATTGCGCAGGAATTTTGTGGACAATATGTTATCCCAATTGAATAGCAATTACTTGAACACCTTAATTCAATATAACAAAATAATCGAACAGCGCAATAGTGCCTTAAAGCAATTCGCAGAAAAACAGCAAACAGACTATACCCTACTCGACATTTACGACCAGCAGTTGATTCCATTAGGAACGTCTATCTTCGAGCAACGGCAAATGTTTTTAACCCAATTCTTGGCTATCTTTCAACAACTTTATGCTACCATTACAGGCAATCGAGAATTGGCAAACTATGAATATATTACTCAATTATCGGAATCTTCCTTTGCCAAATTATTACAAGATAATCGAGCTAAAGACCAAATATTACAACGAACTACAGTTGGCATCCATAAAGATGACCTTCATTTTTATATCAATGAATTGCCTGTCAAACAATTTGCCTCACAAGGGCAGCTCAAATCGTTTGTACTTGCCCTAAAACTTGCACAAGCCAAAATAACGAAACAAGAAAAGGGCTTCCCTCCCCTACTGTTGCTCGATGATATTTTTGACCGATTGGATAAACAGCGCGTAAAACAACTCATTGCTTTGCTGCTAGAAGATCATTTTGGTCAAATTTTCATCACAGATACTGACTCAGCAAGAACACAAGAATTGCTACAAATTTTTAATCAACCTTATACTTTGTTCCATATCGAATCGGGAAAGGTCTTTTGAGCAATGCATAAAATTACATAGTCATTTGCTTTAATTTAAGCAGGTTTTCGTTATATTTTTTTGCTTTTGTTATACTTCCTACCAGCCCCAAGTTCCTGCTTCGCCTTTGAACGGACCAACAATATCTTCCGTAATCCAGCCGCCATAGAAATCACCTGCTTGAGCCGTTACTTTTTCATCGTCCACATAGCAGGCATCAAATCGGCTAGGATAAAAGGCTAGACAACCTGTGAGCAAACTATAATTTGGAGAAGGTTGAGGATAGCTCCAAGCTACATTGGGGATAAAATGCTCCCCGAATTGAAAATTCCAATAGGTAGCCACGCCTTTAAATTCGCAAAAGGAACGTTTGTTGGCTACTGGCACAAGCAAATCCAAATTAACATCGTCTATTGGGAAATAATAGGTGGGTGGATGGCTTGTTTCCAAGATGCGAAATCCTCGATTGGTATGGGCAACTATTTGCCCAAATGCCTCAACACGAAGCGTTTTTCGCGTTGCCTCCAATTTAGGTGGTCGAGGATAATCCCACACACTTTCTTGCCCTGCTTTGGGTATTATTTTTTTCATTACCTTGTGTTATTAATTTTGCGTTTTAACAAACCTTAATCTAAAAGGTTATATTTTTGGATGACAAACACCAAAATCATATTCGGCGATTAGCAATAGTAGCCATGAAAACATAATACTCTATGCCAATATCCAATGAACTTTCTTTGAAACAAGCTATTTTAGCTTATATTAATGCTTCGGAAAAGCTGAAAGGTAAATTGTTCTTAACAAAGGTAAAAATGCACTGGGAAACGGCTATGGGAACGCCTATCATGAAATACACCACCGACATTCATTTGCGAAAGAAAAAATTGTACGTACATATTGATTCTGCACCGCTACGCCAGGAACTGGCGATGAATGCCGAAAAAATATTGACTATTTTGAACGAATCGTTAGGCGAAAACTATCTGGAAGAGGTTATAATAAAATAGCGTTTCTAAAGTCAATTCAACATATTATGCCGATTTTTCATAAGATTAGACCTTTCCTCATTCTAGCCATTACTTTAACCATTTTATTGTCGCCAGTAGAATCATGGAAAACAATAAGTTTGGCAGCGAGCATTATTTTGCTCATTGGGCATCTTTTATTTTATAATGTTTGGCGAAGCTATCAATATCTGAAAAAAGGAGCAATCACTCAAGCAGAGCAGTTATTGCGATATGCACACCCTGTAACGCTTTTACCGATACACAAAGGATTCTATTTTTTCACAAAAGGCATGATTGCTATTCAACAAAAGGACGGAAACAGTGGAAGACTTTTTTTAGAAAAGGCATTGCACTATTCCATAAATAAGGAAGACCAACTTATGGCAAAATTACATTTGGCACAACTGTACTATGAAATTGGCACACTAAATAAAGCCAAATCGTATTTAGCTGCTGCTAAAAAAACACCAAGCAATAATTTACTACTCAACCAAAGTATCCAAAAATTAGCACAACAACTAGGCGTATAATTCGCTAGAAGTATTACCTTTACGCAGTTAAACCAGCATTATAATTCTTGCTGTTAGAAAAAAACTATTCATTATGTTTTCAATCAATATATATCTTCGTTTTGCCCTTATTGCACTTTTCCTGATTGGCGGTATATTACTGACTGTTTTCTTTGGTTTTTGGTATGCTTTTCCCTTTTATTTAGTAAGCATTTTCCTACTTGTTGGTTACATCATGCTAGGCACTATTCAATCCGCAGGGACATTGATGCAAGCAGGAGACCTTGAAGGTGCAGAAAAAAGATTGGATTTAACCTTTTTTCCGAAATGGCTTTTTGCTACTAATAAGGCATTTTACTATATCCTAAAGGGAACATTTGCAGCACAGCGCAAGGACATCAACGAAAGCGAAAAATGGTTGAAACTCGCACAAGAAGTAAAAGTGCCTACCGACAATGAGCGTGCAATGATTGAACTGCAACTAGCAGGCATCAACGCCAGCAAGGGCAAATGGAAGCAAGCGGAACTTCATATGCGCACTGTGAAACAATATAAAATAACGGAACCCACCCTTAAAACACAAATTGCAGACTTTGAAAAAATGTTCGCACAACGCGGACAAGCACAAGCCGCTAGTAAAATCGGGTATAGTGGCGGTGTAATGCGACCAGGAGGCAAACGCAAAAGACCTAAAATGAGATAGTTATAATACTTTTTTTACACTTTGTAACGACCATGCTTCGGGTTTAGCGGCAAACAGTATTTTTGTTTTTGCCCAAGTGATTTGGAACAATTCTGATTGGCGATATTTTTCTAATGCTACCTCACTTTCCCAATGGCTATAAGTAAAAAAAATGTGAGGTTGTTGTTTGTCCTGAAGTAATTCTAAATAATGGCAACCTTCAAAAGTTCTTATTTTGTGGTGGCTTTCTTCAAATATAGCTAAGAAATTAGCAACGCCTTCTTCCTGAAAAATCATTTTTACAATTCGCTGAATCATAGGTTTTTAAAGTCAATTTGGATAGTATCATCAATGCTTAGTCCAAGTAATTTAGCCGCTTTTCCCATATTGACGGCTATTTCGAGAAATTGAGCCGTATTGAATAAACAAAGCACCTCCCCAACAGGCACATCATAATAATAAGCACTCAACTGAATAATGGGTTCATGGCGTTTAAAGGATATTTGAAATGGACGACCATGTCCAACTTCTTCAAAAAGTGAACGATGGATATTGACAATCACATTTTCGTAATGGTCAATGTAGATAATAGAACCTCGAATTTGAGAGGTGGTCACTACTGGTCTCAACATAATGCGCTGCTCAATATCAAGTGCAGTTTGACCAATTTCTTCCAGTGCGCCATTTTCATTGATATGACGAACAATGGTAGCATATAAGTTTTTGATGACAAATTGGTCTTTCTGTTCAATCGGAATTTTTACGATTTGGAATGGAATTTCTTCTAACATTAATGATAAAATACCATTATCTGGTACAACAAAGTAATGTTCCTGATGCTTGCACAACAAAATAGCACTATGCGTTACACTGTGATTGTTCACGCTCACGATGTGGATGGTGCCTCTGGGAAAGTCTTGATAGCAGTTTTTCAAGATGTAAGCTGCTTGAACAATATTGTGTAGTTCAATACAGTGAGTAACATCAACTATTTGTGTATCAGTAACTTGACTTAGAATAGCTCCTTTAATCATTCCAACGTAATGATCGGTCAATCCAAAATCAGTAGTCAGTGTAACAATAGGCATAAAGTAGTTTTAACTTAATTTAATATGAAAGATAAATGAGAATATTTTATTTTTACCCAATATTATACACGAACTTACAAGAAAGTTACCATTTTTATACATAAAAGTTTTTTTTCGTGTGAGCATTTGTGTTGTTTGTGTGTTATCTTGTGGAATTATCTGAGTATTAAATATGTTTTTGAACTAATTAATCCATCAAAATAAAGAGGTACTCTATTGAGCGAAATTAATTTAACGATTGAAGATGTTGATTTGCTAGAACTTTACGGAGAAAACAATGCAAAACTCAACCTATTGCGCAGCAGTTTTCCGGAAGTGAATATCACATCGAGAGGCAATACCCTCAAAATAAGTGGTGAAAGGAA
The DNA here is from genome assembly GCA_937944245.1 of uncultured Saprospiraceae bacterium. GTDB lineage: Bacteria > Bacteroidota > Bacteroidia > Chitinophagales > Saprospiraceae > JAAUTG01. Next base: position 18,172 of record CALDYY010000094.1, read on the forward strand.
ATACGCCCAAAAAGCAAAAAAGCAAGTTGAAACAATGGTTGCGCTGTTAAGAACACACAATAAACTGCCTATGCAAATGGTAGAAGACTTACTAAGTGGGGGCAATCCATTCGACCATCATATCTCAGAGGACATTTCCAAAGCTATTGTGCATGGAACACATGGTAAAATTATTAAAGCAAAGACGCGCAACCAAATGAAGTTGGTAGAAGCGTCAGAAAATAATGATATTGTTTTCGCTATCGGTCCTGCGGGTACAGGAAAAACCTATACAGCGGTGGCATTAGCGGTTCGTGCATTGCGCAATAGAGCTGTGAAAAAAATTATTCTTACCCGTCCAGCCGTAGAAGCGGGTGAAAACTTAGGTTTCTTGCCGGGTGATTTAAAAGAGAAAATTGACCCTTATTTGCGTCCGCTATACGATGCGCTGGATGACATGATTCCTGCTGAAAAAATCGCGCAATTTATGACCAACCGAACGATTGAAATTGCTCCTTTGGCATTCATGCGTGGTCGAACACTCGATAATGCTTTCATCATTTTGGATGAAGCACAAAACTGTACTACGATGCAGATTAAAATGTTCTTAACTCGTTTAGGTCCATCTGCAAAGTGCATCATTACGGGCGATTTATCTCAAATTGACTTGCCTTACAACGTCAAATCGGGTTTGAGAAGAGCTTTACATATTTTAGAACCTATTGAAGGTATTGGTATCATAAGCCTAACCAGTGAAGATGTTATCAGACACCGACTGGTGAAGTCTATCATCAATGCTTACGACCGTGCAGAAGAGGAGTTTAGACAGTCAAAAGAAGAAGAAAAACGAAATAATACACCGCTAGCAATACCAGCAACAGTTGAACCAACAGCCGTAGAAGCGGTAAACGAACTCAACAAATATACAATAGAATGACATCAGAAGTAATTTATTTAGGCGAATTAAGAACAACTGCAAAGCACTTACAGTCAGGCAATTCCATCCTTACAGATGCACCAGTGGACAATCATGGCAAAGGGCAAAACTTCTCCCCCACTGACTTAGTAGCCACTGCATTAGCAACTTGTATGATAACAGTAATGGGTATAAAAGCTAATCAAAAAGGACTAAATATAGAAGGGACTAAAGCTGAGGTAACCAAAATAATGGCAGCCAACCCTAGACGCATTGCTGAAATTCAAGTAAAATTAACGATGCCTGCTGGCAATTTTTCTGAAGAGGATAAAAAAATATTGGAACAAGTTGCCTTTACCTGCCCAGTGGCACAAAGTCTTAGTGCAGATTTGTTACAAAATGTGACGATTGTTTGGTAAGTAATGATGAAAATAATTCATTAAACTTCCTTCGAAAGTCCTTTAGCCTTTCTTTTTTTTCCATTTAGGATAAAATTAAAAGATACTTAAGGTTGGGGATAAGAAGAAGAAAATTATTTTCGTAAGAAGTCTATTAACTTCTTTCCCTATAAAAAATTAACACAAAAAGTAGATTAGGAACATAATCTTAACTAGATGCAGTCGCTTACAAACAGCACGAGATTCATCATACCTATTTCCAGCGAACTAAAAATGAAAATAGCTAATATTTATTTCTGGCATTAGCTATTAGAGCAACTGTAATGACCACTGAAAATGGCAGGTTCGTCGAAATTCTCTTCTTACCTATATAAAGTATTTATATATTTACTCTTGTAATCAGCCCTGAGAATTCGACTTGGCATATTTTAGTCTTTTAAATATTTTTTCTTAAATCAATTAAAAATGAGAACATTTATCTACTTTCAAGGGGTAGCATTTGCTTTTTTTGCTACCTTTCTATTAACTATGGATGCAAATACGTTATTTGCACAAAAAAACATTACGCTCAATTTAGACATTGAACGTACACCCTTAAAATACAAAGGGACACCAGTTGCAAAAAAAATTGACCCTATGCTCCTCTACGCCAGAGACCGTTACGAGCGTGGGGAACAATTAGACACTGACCAACTTTTTCATGTTAAAGGAAATGAAATTTTGATTAAAGCAATTGCCGAAACACCAGAAACGGCAGCTAAAGTAATCGAACAATTCAAAAGTATTGGTCTAAAATACACAGGGCACTACGAACGAGTAATTAATGGCTTTTTACCATTTAATCAAATTGAAAAAGCATCCAAATTTGAACATCTGATGAATTTGACGTACTCTCCTCGTCCTGTACTGAAAGTTGGTCGCGTGACTAGCGAAGGGGATGCAGCTATGAATACCGATATCATCAAAAAAGGGTTAGGTTTTGATGGTACTGATGTGAAAATTGGTATTTTATCCGATAGCTACAATTCGCTAGGTAATGCCGAAGAAGGTGTATTAAGCGGGGACTTACCAGGCGAAGGCAATCCAAATGGTTACACCACCCCCGTAGAAGTGTTGCTAGATTTGGATTCTGGTGGAAAAGACGAGGGAAGAGGGATGGCAGAGTTGATACACGACGTTGCACCTGGAGCAGCATTGAGTTTTTACTCTGCTTTTTATGGTGAAGGTGCTTTTGCACAAGGCATTATCGCTTTAAGACAGTTTGCAAATTGTGATATCATTGTAGATGATGTTGTTTATACATCGGAACCGTTTTTCCAAGATGGGGTGATTGCAAGAGCTGTTGATGCAGTAGTTAATAATGGTGGCGTTTTCTTCTCTTCTGCTGGAAATTCTGCCAATCATTCATATGAGGCAGTATTTAACTCAGCGGGATTTGAGTTTAACTTGGGTAATTCTCCACTAGAACCCCATGTATTTCCAAATGGAGATATCTTTCAACCAATTACATTATTTCCTAGAGAATCTTTAAGTATTACTTTCCAGTGGGATGAGCCATTTGCATCTTTAAGTGGTTTTCCGGGTTCAAGAACAGATTATAACTTAGTCGTTTTTAATGAAGATTTATCTGAAATCGTAGCCATCAGTAGTTCCGAAAATCTTTTCAAAGACCCTGTTGAAATTTTATTCTTAGAAAATAGAGATACTGTTGCTCGTAATTACAATTTATTAATTGGTAGCTACACGCCTACGTTAACTACACCCAATAATCTTTTTAAGATGGTGATAATGATTGGTAATCCTTTAATGTTTGGCGATTTAGCTTCGGAGTTTAACAAAGCTACTAATTATGGGCATTCTAATGCAAAAGAAGCGATTGCCGTAGGTGCAGCACCTTATTACTTTACCCCTGCTTTCGGATTTGCAAATCCTATCCCTGAAATTTTTACTTCACTAAGCGGTATTCCGATTCTTTTTGACGAAAAGGGTAATCGTTTGGAAACGCCAATCGTTCGAGACAAACCAGAAATAACAGCACCTGATGGTACAAACACTACTTTCTTTGGTAATGTTGATTTAGAAGGCGATGGCTTTCCTAATTTCTTAGGAACTTCCGCAGCAGCTCCTCATGCGGCAGCAGCAGCAGCACTAATTATTCAAGCCTATCGAGAAAATGGTCGTTCAACTAGCCCTGATGTAATCCGAAATGTATTGCAATCAACTGCCACAGATATTGTTCCAACTACAATAGACAGAGTACCAGCAGCCATATCTGGACTAGGGATTCCTCTAGGTGAATTACAACAATTTTTCCAGTTCAATGATCTTGCAATAGGGTTTGATTACTTAACTGGTGCAGGGCTTATTAACGCGGAAAGAGCATTGAGCGATTTTGCAGACCAAATTGTTTATGTAGATTTATCGCTCACAGCAAATACTGTTGGCAAGGTGAAGCGATTTGCACCAAATACATTAAGTTTTGAATTAACGAACAGTGGGGATAGAGCAGCAACAGATATTCTTGTAAGTATTGAATTACCAAAATCAACACCACTAGTGGGTGGCGTTAGACCAGTTGCTTCTAATGGCAAGTACGACATATATACTAGTATTTGGTCTATTCCTTCGTTGGGTGTAGGCGAGTCAGCAACTTTAAATCTTCAAATTTTCCCTTTAACACTTGATTTTGAAGTGTTTGCACAAGTATTGGCGTTAAATGAATTAGACATTGACTCTCGCCCAGCCAACGGCTCTTGTTGTGTCGCAAATGAAGATGACGAAGTGGTATTCCGCTCTAGTGGTGTAGAAGTTACGGCGTTAGGAGTAAACCCTGATTTTTTAACAACTGTTGAGGATGCCACTTTAACGATAGAATCCATTTATCCAAACCCAGTGACGAATCAAACAACAGTAGTATTTTATAGTCAGTTGGATAAAGTGAATTACACCATTCAAGATGTACACGGAAGAACGCTATTAATAAATCAATGGAGTACAGAGCAAGGACTAAACAGAAAATCAATTGATTTATCTGGTTTTGCGGAAGGCATATATTTCCTTCAAATTGATAAGGCTACACCACAGCGTATCATAAAATTGAAATAAGCCTAGCAGTAATTTGCATGAAGCATAGTGATAATCACTTATGCTTCATGCAAATTCAAATTAATATTACTCATTTACCAAATGATGTATTTTTGTAGCATTCGCTAAAATCTTTGTAAATCCTCTTACATCTTCGCCTGTCCAAGCAAGATTCATCTCGCCGTAGCTACCAAATTTAGACTTCATTAAATCATAATTTGATTCAATACCTTGCAACTCAAAGCGATAAGGATAAAGTTGTACGAATACTTTGCCAGTTACATTACCTTGTGTATCCTCCAAAAAAGTTTCAATATTGCGCATTACGGGGTCAAGGTACTGCCCTTCGTGGAGGAGCATGCCGTACCAATTACCAAGTTGCTCTTTCCAATATTGCTGCCATTTTGTTAAAACGTGCTTTTCCAGCAAATGATGTGCTTTAATCGTTATCAAAGAAGCAGCAGCCTCAAAGCCCACTCGCCCTTTAATGCCAATAATTGTATCGCCAACATGAATATCCCGACCAATGGCATAATCAGTAGCAATAGCTTGTAATTGTTGGATGGCTTGCACAGGACTATCCGCTGTTTTGCCATTTAATCCTACCAATTCGCCTTCCTCAAAATGGAGCGTAATTTGCTGTGGTTCAGTCGTTTTCAACTGACTTGGGTAAGCGTGTTCAGGTAGTGCTTGATGCGAAGTGAGCGTTTCTGCGCCACCGACACTTGTTCCCCAAAGCCCTTGATTGATGGAGTATTTCGCTTTTTCCCACGACCAATGAATGCCATGTTGCTGCAAATAGGCTATTTCTTCTTCTCTCGATAATTTTTTATCTCGGATGGGCGTGATAATCGTCAAATTATTACCTAGCACATTGAACACATAATCAAAACGGACTTGGTCATTCCCTGCGCCTGTGCTACCGTGAGCTATGTGTGTTGCTCCAATCGCTTTAGCCACTTTCAGCACTTCAATTGCTTGAAACATTCGCTCAGCACTCACAGAAAGTGGATAAGTATTGTTTCTCAACACATTACCATAAACCAAATATTTCACGCAATGATGATAAAACGTTTCTACGGCATCAATAGCCTGAAAAGAAGTTGCACCCAGTTGTAAGGCTTTTTCTCGAATAGTTACTATTTCTGATGTCTTGAATCCGCCAGTATCCACTAGCACAGCGTGTACCTCAAAGCCAAGTTCTTGAGATAAATATTTTACACAATAAGAAGTATCAAGACCTCCACTGTATGCCAGCACAATTTTTTCCATGAATAAAAAATATTTCTAGAAGTTGGTAAAGCTAGCTAATCGAACATGACCAAACACATCCGATTAGCTAAAGATTGGATTTTAAACAATTTTTGAAGGTTCTAAAATCATATGTGATAAATTGATGACCGGCATTTCTTCTTTTGAAGGTGCTAACATACCCGTACAAAGGCACATTTTGCGCTCATTACGCATCAAAATATCGTAATTTGGACAACTTTTGCAACCATTCCAAAAGGCATCATCCTGTGTTAATTCTGAAAAAGTAACAGGTCGGTAACCTAGCTCGTGGTTTATTTTCATTACCGCTAAACTGGTAGTAATACCAAATACTCTAGCAGCAGGATATTTGTTTCGCGCCAACTGGAATGCCATTTTTTTAATGCGCTTTGCCAAGCCATTACCGCGAAAGGCAGGCAGCACTAGCAATCCAGAGTTAGCTACATATTTTTCATGTGTCCAAGTTTCAATATAACAGAAACCTGCAAATTCTTCACCATACAAGGCAATAATAGCGTTACCTTTTATCATTTTTTGGCGAATATACTCTGGGTCTCTTTTTGCGATACCCGTACCGCGCTCTTTGGCTGAGACTGCATACATTTCGCAGATATATTCTGCATAGTGCAGATGTTCCTCGCTAGCTACGAAGATGTTTATTTCCATTTTAATAGTTGTTCCCTTTTAGAAAGGTGTGAAAAATAATGTAAAAAATATATAGTTATGGACTTAAAGACGTGCTTTTACGCAAAAGGTAACATACGCCTCGATAGGCGTGGAAGAAAAAGCGCATAATTGACAAGTAGAAAGTTACTTGTGAACTGAAACCCCCATATAAGATTCAACTTGTTTATCATTCTTCCTTTACAAATTAAGAAACATAGATTACTTGATAAGAGCAACCACTTATTTACATAATTGTAACAAATGTAATATAACTTTACATTTGTTACAATTTTTTTATGCACTTAACAAAAAAATATTAATGCTTTCTACGATTTCTTGTCAAGCATTTTCAAACAAAAAACATTATTCCTCTGCTTTTTCCTCTGTTTCTTCTATGCTTTCCTCACTTCTATCAAGTAGTCCTTTTTCATTAAGAATAGTAAACCACTTAATCACCCGACGAATATCTCTTGGATAAACCCGTTGCTCATCATGTCGAGGCAGAATATCTTTGAAGTATTCTCGCAGCTCTTCTGCACTGGCTTTGACATCTATTGGCGGATTATCCTCCAACTGCTCTAACATACTTTTGAAAACCACTTTCAACTCTGTGGATTCCCCATCATCAGTATAAATTCCCACTGTTTCCAGTGGCGTGAATTGATTAAGGCGGGAAGAAGCAAATTTTTGCTTCGCTGTATCTAAATCCTCTATAATTAATCCATTCTTTCGATTGGCAGTTACCTTAAATAACCCATTAATTGCTCCACTAACTGCCACTATTTTTTCTAAATTCATAACAAAAAAACGTTTAAATCGAATTACCAAAACGAGTGCAAAACTAAAATTGTTTATCATTTTGTAGCATACATTTTACATTTAAGCCAAAACTAAATATTGTTTTCACTTTTTAATGAAGGTTTAACTTTGAGTGAATCCCTTGCCACGACTAAAACCTTGTTTTTTTCGTTTATAGCATCAACAATGAATACAAAGATGAAAAAATACTTACTTTTTATTGGCATAACGCTTTACTGCACCACTGCATTTACACAGAACTGGCAAAATAAGATAGATGAAGCTTTGAGAATAGAAGCCCAGTCGGGCAAACAAGTAGCGTTTCTTATTTTGCTTGAAACACAAGCGGATATACGTCAAGCAGCACCGTTAAAAACTAAAACCGAAAAAGCACAATACGTTTTTCAAGAGCTTAAAGCGACTGCTCAAAAAACACAGCAGCGTGTTATTGGCACATTAAAGGCAAATGGTGCGGATTATGCGTCCCTTTATATCGTCAACCTCATCTGGTCAAAAGGGGACTTAGCCCTCATTCAACAGATTGCTGCTTTACCTGAAGTTGCTAAGATAGCTCCAAACCCAATCGTTCATTTTAATTTTCCAGAGGAGGAAATAGATGCCATTGAATTGCGCAATCCAGTAGAATGGGGAATCGCTAAGATAAAAGCAGATTCTGTTTGGGCAATGGGTATTGAGGGGCAAGGCGTAGTGGTTGGTGGTCAGGACACCGGCTACGATTGGCAACATCCTAGTTTAGCAAAAAAGTACAGAGGCTATAATGAAGGCTTGTTCAACCATAACTACAACTGGTATGATGCTATTAAAAGCCCTATTGAAACAGGCGAAAACCCTTGTGGCTTAAATACGAAAGCCCCTTGCGATGACAACCGACACGGCACGCACACGATGGGAACGATGGTAGGACAAGATAAATTCAACAATATAGGGGTTGCGCCTCAAGCGCAATGGATTGGCTGTCGCAATATGGATAGAGGTACTGGAACGCCTTTCACCTATTTGCAATGCTTTGAATGGTTTTTAGCACCTACTGATTTGAATAACGAGAATCCTCGACCAGAGCAAGCACCACATGTCATTGCCAATTCTTGGGGCTGTCCTCCATCAGAGGGTTGTAATGAGACCAACTTTGATATACTTCGTATAGCAGTAGATAATCTCAAAGCAAGCGGTGTAGTCGTTGTAGTCTCCGCTGGCAATACGGGAAGATCGGGCTGTGGTTCTATCAAAGACCCTGCCGCCATCTACGAAAATAGCTTTACAGTGGGGGCAACCAATATGGAAGATAGCATTGCATCTTTTAGCAGCATTGGTCCAATTACAGTGGATGGTAGTGGACGACTAAAGCCCGATGTCGTTGCGCCTGGTGTTAATATTCGTTCGGCAGTATTAAATGGTGGTTATCAAACTTTTAGCGGCACTAGTATGTCTGGTCCGCATGTAGCAGGAGCAGTTGCACTCATTATTGCTGCCAATCCTGAGTTAGCAGGACAAGTGGAAGTTATCGAAAACATACTAGAGCAAACCGCCATACCCTTTCAGACAGCATTAAGTTGCGGTAATGTTTCAGGGCAAGCCATTCCAAATAATGTTTATGGCTATGGTAGAATTGATGCGCTAGCTGCTGTAAGAGCAGCGCAGCAACTTTCTAGCGTCAAAAACGTCAATTTAACGGCATGGGTGAACGTTTATCCCAATCCATTTCAGGATAATCTAGTTTTGCAAAATATACAGGGAGTGGATAGTGAATTATCCTTATTTGATGTACAAGGCAGACTTGTTTTGCAACAACGCTGGAATAGCAACTTATTGGAGGTCAATACTCAACATTTGGCTAGTGGCTGTTATTTTTACCGCATTAAAAGTAATCTAGGGGTACAAAGTGGGAAATTGGTCAAGTAGTGATTATTCAAACACATTTATTTTTATAAGACTTACACGATAAACAGGATATTCGTCTTTGCGTTATGTTTTATATTTGTTAATTTCATGCAACACTATATCTGATAGTAATTTTTAACACAAAACGAAACAGCAATGAAGACCAACTTTACTATTTTTCTGCTATGTTTTATCATGGCGGCTTGTCATAATGATGAAGTGCAACAATACGACTGGGCTGCCTATCAAGGAGGCAAGGAAGTCAATCAGTATGCACCACTGCAACAGATTAACAAAACCAATGCACATCAACTGCAGATAGCTTGGACGTATCAAACGGGTGATGCAGATACCGAAAAAAATAGAACCCAAATTCAATGCAACCCAATCATCATTGATGGTGTGCTTTACGGGAGTTCTGCTCGGCTAAAATTCTTTGCGCTCAATGCTGCTACTGGTGAACCCCTTTGGATATTTGACCCCTTCGAGCAAGAGGGCTATAATGCTTTTGGCATGGGCGTAAATCGTGGGGTAGCTTATTGGACAGATGGAGTGGAAAAACGGCTATTTTTCACAGCAGGTTCGTTTTTGTATGCACTGGATGCCATTACAGGCAAACTCATTTCTAGTTTTGGAAAATCTGGAAAAGTGGATTTGCACGAAGGCTTAGATAGAGATGTAGAAGGATTATTTATTGTTTCCAACACACCAGGCATTGTTTACAAAGATAAATTGATACTAGGTTCAAGGGTTTCAGAAGCGGAAGGCGGTGTACCTGGACACATCCGCGCCTACAATGTTAAAACGGGTGAAAGAGCATGGATTTTTCATACCATTCCTCATCCTGGAGAAGAAGGCTATGAAACTTGGTCGCCAAATGCTTGGCAGCTTTCCGGAGGAGCAAATGTCTGGGCTGGCTTCAGTCTTGACGAGAAAAGGGGTATTGTCTATGCGCCAACAGGTTCTGCTTCCTTTGATTTTTATGGCGGCGACCGCTTAGGCGATAACCTTTTTGCCAATACACTTTTAGCTTTAGATGCCAATACAGGCAAGCGTTTGTGGCATTTCCAAACAGTACATCACGACCTTTGGGATAGAGATTTACCAGCACCACCTAACTTAGTTACCGTACAACACAATGGAAAAAAAATTGATGCAGTAGCACAAATTACTAAGTCGGCGTTTATTTTTCTATTTGATAGAGTAACAGGCAAACCATTGTTTCCGATTGAAGAACGACCAGTACCACCTTCCGATTTGAAAGGCGAAGAGGCTGCCCCTACACAACCTATTCCTCTTAAACCTGCTCCTTTCTCCAGAACTTATGTAGGCGAAGAAGACCTAACACGTCGAACACCAGAGGCTTATGCTTTTGTGAAAGCAAAATGGGAAAAACTGCACAACAGACCTTATTTCGTTCCACCAAGTGAACAAGGTAGTATCATCTTTCCCGGATTTGATGGCGGTGGTGAATGGGGAGGTGCTGCCTTTGACCCTGAATCGGGTAATTTAATTGTCAATGCTAGTGAAATGCCTTGGGTCATTCAAATGTTGCCACATGAAAACATAGCGGGCAATCAAGGTAGAATGCTATACAATAGCTACTGCCTTTCTTGTCATGGCAAGAACTTAGAAGGAAGTGCTGCCTTTGGAGGAGTGCCTTCTTTGGTAGGTTTAAAAGAAAAACTGGCGCGTCCAGAGGTCATAAAAGTAGTGCAACAAGGCAGAGGAACAATGCCTTCTTTTGGGCATTTAACAGAGGAAAAAGTAAATGATATTGCTGCTTTTTTATTAGGCGAAGAAGAAAAAGAAACCAAAGAACCATTAGGCAATAAAAAAAACTGGACTTATCCATATTTTTTCAATGGTTATAGCAAATTCCTTGACCACGAAGGTTACCCAGCGATTACACCGCCTTGGGGTACACTAAATGCCGTTAATTTAAACACAGGTGAATTATCATGGAAAGTGATTTTAGGAGAATATCCAGAATTAGTGGCGCAAGGTTTACCTCCGACAGGTTCGGAAAGTTACGGAGGACCTGTGGTTACTTCTGGTGGACTGGTCTTCATGGCAGGTACATTAGATGAAAAATTTCGCGTGTTTGATAAGGATAATGGAACATTACTTTGGGAAACAAAACTACCCGCAGCAGGATTTGCAACACCAGCAACTTATATGGTGGATGGCAAACAATATGTTGTTATTGCTTGTGGAGGTGGAAAATTAAATCGAAAATCTGGGGATACTTATGTAGCTTTTGCTTTGCCTTAGTTGTGAAAATTGAGAGTGCAAAGTTCGTTAAACTTTGCGCTCTCACCAACAAAATAAATGAATAACTACAATTCAATTACTTATCCCAGAAAATTCTTTCCGCTAAGGAATTAATAATCGGTACATTTTGGCGGTTTCTAGTAATTTCCACCGTTGGATATTGCACTCGTCGGATGAACTCATTTAATTCTGCATTAGCAGGTAAGGTAAAATCTTTGTATTTGTAATCAAATCTACGAGCATCCACCCATGCTTCCGGATGCAAAAACATAGCTACGTATTTTTCCTTCATTATTAAGTCTTTAGTTAGTGTAGCTGCCGTTAGATTCGGATATGCTGCATCAATGTAGGCTTGAGCATCTTCAGCACTTACGCCTACATCAGCCATATGTGCCTTGATACCTGCTAAAAACGCCTCTAAAGCACGCGCTGGAGCAGAAGTCAGTGCCGCTTCCGCTTCAATAAACTTTAATTCAGCAAAGGTAAATACGAATAGTGGGCTATTGTCAGAAGCATAAGCCCTAGAATTATCCAAGTATGTTTCTAGTTTTTTAGTACCATCGCCTCTTCTGCCTGCTCCATTAGGCGTACCTACAAAAGTACCGTCGGGAAGTGGTGTTGTAATTTTTGCTAGTCTTGGATCAACCACACCAAAAGTGTTGCCATTCAAAGCATCTACAAATTGCTCGGAAAGCCACCCTCCCAACACTAAATTGGCATTGTTGCGCGCTACATTTGCCCAAGGATTTCTCACATCAAACGCCTTTACCTGTGCTTGTTCCGCACTAGAAGTGAAACTATTGCTCACTGCCGCCAATATCGCAGTAGGGTTGTAGTTACCTTGCTTGGAAAAGTGGTTCAAATATCTAGCCTCCAAAGCATAGCTGAATTTCAACCAGTTATCTTTCTTACCACCTAGTAAGAAATCACTTTTCTCATTTTTGGCAATCGTACTGGTAGAATTTGGTTTTTGAATATCTGCTCTACCTTCTGCAATAAGCGATAATACAGTGCTGTAAAGTCCTTGTGCCTCATCGTATTTGGGAATAATATTTTTGCCGGTAAAGGCATCGCTGTAAGGCACGTTTCCCCACATGTCCACAAGCAAAGCTAAGTTTGCTGCCATAAGTAACTTTCCAGCACCTGCTAACTCTGTCGAGCCTCCTTCTTCGGCAAGTTTAATTAAATCAAAAATATCGGACATAACATCGTAAATAGTATTCCACGTTCCACTTAGATCTACTTGCTCGTACACATCGCTACCCAAACCAGCATTGGGACTAGCCAAATATTGCGTGTAGAAAGAAGTATTACTACCTACGCTGAATTGGTTAATCCCTGTCCGATAAGTAGTTACCGCCAATAGACCTGCTAATGGCGGTTTAGTTGCCACATTAGGGTTTTCGTTAATGTCCAAATAGTCCTCGCACGACGACATTCCTATTAGTGCCAAAAGGATAAACATATATTTAATCGTGAACTTCATTTCTTATAATTTTTTGAATGTTTAAAAATTAATTAATCTTAGAATCTTGCTGTTAGGGTCAACATTAATCTTCTAATACCAGGGTAAGTAAATCCACCAAAACCGTCATCAGCATTACCATTTCCTCTATTTCCTTCAGGGTCGAAGCCAGAATAAGGTGTTTTCAACCATAGGTTAAATCCTGTAAGGGTAACATTCAAGCCATCTAAAGGGGTTTTATCCATCATTGATTTAGGAAAAGTATAGCCCAAACTCAAATTTCTCCAGCGAATCCAGTCGGCATCTTCCACAAATGGCTCTGTTGCTGTTCGGTGAATAGCTCTATAATAACCACCAGAAAGGGCTGGTTCTCCGTTCGGTCCTCTTGTCTGCCCCAACCAAGCAGGCGTAGTATTTGGTGTACCGTCTGCTTTGAAGCCTTCAAAGACAACGCTTGTATTGCGATCAGTCGTGTATGGTGCAATACCAAAAGCAGAGAAGAAGTTACCCATTTGATTGTATTTTTGCACACCTTGACGAGTATCAAACATTACAGAAAGGTTAATGCCTTTGTAAGACCAGCTACTCGTTAGTGCGCCAAACCAATCTGGTGTAGCATTTCCCAATACTTTTTGCGTTGTTTCCAAAATTGGATAACCGTTATTGTTAATCAGCAAGGGTAAACTCCTGTCTAAAATATTGGTCTCATCTGCTGGATTAGCGTAGTAACGCTTGAAACTTCTACCGTAAATATTGCCATAAGGCTCGCCTTCAATTAAGCGCAAACTAGCTGATGACCCTACATAACCGAAATGTGTACCTAACACAATTTCTTCAATGCCATCGCGGATTTTCTCCACATTGTTTCTATTGCGGGTAAAGTTAACATTCAAGTTCCAGTTAAAATTCTTCTTACTTACTGGTGTTGCGGTAACAACTGCCTCTATACCTCTATTTCGGATAGAACCTGCGTTAAGAATAAAGGTGGTAAATCCAGTAGTCGGCGAAACAGGAACAGGAATAATTTGGTCAACACTCAAAGCATCATAGTAAGTCAAGTCAATACCAAATCTATTTTTGATAAAACGCATATCCAAGCCAACTTCCCAAGTATCGGTGCGTTCTGGGCGTAAATCCTCTGCTCCTTTTTGATTGTCTCTTGTCCAACCTGTAACATTATTAATTGGGAAACCGGATGCAGCAGCATATACTGTATTGATGCGATATGGACGTGTGTCCTTTCCAATAACCGCATAAGAAGCTCTTAGTTTACCATAAGAAATCGCTTCAGGCAAGTCCAAATGCTCTGTAAATAAGTAGCTCAAACTTACCGATGGATAGAAGAAAGAACGAGTGCTGGCAGGCAATGCAGAAGACCAGTCATTTCTGCCAGTTACAGATAAGTACAAGTAGTTATTGAAGTCAAAAGAAATATCACCATACAAGCCCAACAAGCGATATTCTTCTTTGTAGCTGCTTGTTCTGATAACTGCTGCATTGTTTAGGCTAAACAAATTAAAAATAGCTAGTTCTTCGCCACTGGTGAAAATTCTATCTAAACTACTATCAAAAATATCATAACCCGCTAAAATGCTTACCCCCGCTTTTTGAGAGAAATTAATGCGGTAGCTGGCACTGATGTTAGAAGTAAAATCTCTATTGCGGATTCTTGTTTCTCTCACGAATCCTAAGTTGTTGTCCTCCAATACATTTTCATTGGCAAAGCCAAAAGGTGCTGGTGCAGTCCCCGTTCTGAAATCGCTGTATTGGTCAAGTCCTATAATATAGTTAATCTTGAAATTCTCAAATGGATTCAACGTAAAGCGAAGGCTTCCAATGTATCTGTCCACATCGTCCACAAAGCGGTTAGAAAACGCTGCATAAATAGGATTATTTCCTACTTGTCCATTGTTGCGATAGCCCCTCATTGAGCCATTCTCAAATTGGAAATCTGTGACATCTACACGTGGCGCCCAATATACCAATCGCTCGTTGAAGGATTCTGCCGTTACTCTTGGTCCACCACTTTTTACATAGTTAATAGAACCACCCATCGTCAACCACGAAATAGGGTTGTAGTCCGCACTAAAGCGAAACGATGTATTTTTATATTCACTAAAAGGTAATACCCCTTCGTGAGAAAGATGAGAGATGGATGTCCTAAAAGAAGCTGCATCTGTTCCACCCGTTAAATTAATTGTATTTCTAATTTGTGTTCCTGTTTGATAAGCGTTTTCAAAGTTATTGAAAATCTCAGCAGGGTGCGTTGGATCAATTTTTCTTGCTTCCTCTACCGTCGGACCGAAAGAGGGCCAAAAGCTATTTGGGTCATAAACGCCGTTAAAACCTTGCGTAAACGTTTTTTGGGTTTCAGGGAATTTATTTACTTCTTCTGTGCCGTAGCTAGAGGAAACTTCCACTGCAATTTTACCGCTTTTACCGCGCTTCGTTGTAATAATAATAGCACCATTAGCTGCGCGAAGACCATAAAGCGCCGTGGCTGCACCACCCTTTAGTACCGTCACGCTTTCAATATCGTCAGGGTTAATATCTGCCAAACGGTTGGAAACGTTTCTACCCAGTCCACCACCAACAGTCAACGTCGAATTACTTACAGGAATACCGTCAATGACAAACAGAGGCTCGTTGTTGGCACTAGGGTCAAGTGAATTTATTCCTCTGATAATAATTCTTGACGATTCACCTGGTCCACCACCAGAACTATTAATTTGCACACCAGCTACCTGCCCTTGCAGCGCATTAAGGATATTGGGTTGGCGCGTTTCCATAATTTTTTCAGAAGAAAGTTCTTGCACCGCATAACCTAATGCTTTCTTCTCTCTACTAATACCTAAAGCAGTTACCACAACCTCTTCTAAACGGGCACCTTCTTGCATCACAATAGCTATACCTTGTGCTTGAGTGATGGGTACTTCCATTGTGGTGTATCCTGTGTAGGACACTTGAAGCACGTTTCCAATGGTTGCAGACAATGAAAACGAGCCATCTACATCAGTAACTGTCCCTGTGGAAGTTCCTTTCACTAACACTGTTGCCCCAATGAGGGGTTCGCCTGTAACTGATGTAACTACACCAGTTACATTTTGCGCCGAGCCATGCACTAGGAATAGCAACAGCACAGAAAAAATTAAACCAATTTTGCATAAAGTTTTCATACTATAAAGCAAATTTTGTGAGTAAATCAATGATTAATTCAAGTAAACATAGGTATTTTTGACGCATAAAAGAGCATATATTTTGTACAATTTTCAAAAAAAGATTTGATTTAACCAAATATATATCGGTGTTTACCATCCTAAGAGAAACGTATTGTTACTATATTGCATGAAGAATAAAAAAGACATGTAACATTATTTCGTATTATTTTTTTTATCTTTACTTTATATTGTTAAAAATTAATTGACAAAATTAAAGTTAGTTTTTAAAAGATTAGTGGATTTGTTTTATAAACTAATATAATCGTTGCTTTTCTTTTTTACTATGATATAAAATTGAACTAAAAATGAAAATAGAACACATCGGAATTGCTGTGAAACATCTAGCAAAAAGCAATTCACTTTTTGAATTACTTTTAGGACAAGCACCTTATAAAATAGAGGTAGTGGACTCAGAAAAAGTGAGTACCTCCTTTTTTCAAACTGGAGATACAAAAATTGAACTACTCGAAGCTACAGATAAAGATAGCCCCATAGCAAAGTTCATCGAAAAACGAGGAGAAGGCATTCACCACATTGCTTTTGAGGTAGCTGATATTTATTCAGCGATGCAGGAAATGAAGGAAAAAGGCTTCCAACTCCTTGGCGACGCGCCCAGAAAAGGCGCTGATAATAAACTGGTTTGTTTTATCCATCCTAAATCAGCGAATGGTGTATTGGTCGAGCTTTGTCAAACGATTGAGCCATGAAAATATTGCCGTAATTGGATGACGAAACCCAAATTATTTTATCTTGTAGGTCATACTTTTTCTCCTTAAGTTTGTTCTTTATCAATAAATCATTTTCAAGAATGGCAAACGCAAATCAAATTTTAGATTATACTAGAACCGTAGCGCAAGAAACGGAATTAACACGCGCCGAATTTATCAGAAAAACCTATCAACACGTTGCTTTGGCAGTGTTGGCATTTATTTTGGTAGAAACTTTGTTTTTGAATACCCCTTTCATTGTCAAGATTGGCTTGAGCATGACTAAAGGTTGGACTTGGTTGTTGGTGCTAGGTGGCTTTATGTTTGTTACCAATATGGCAACTAATTGGGCAAATAGCACTACTGATAGAAGCAAGCAATATGCAGGCTTATTACTTTACGTGGTGGCACAGGCATTCATATTTGTACCGCTCATTTATATTGCTATTTCGATGACTGGCGATTTATCGCTCATTAACCAAGCGGCTTTAATGACTTTGGGCTTATTTTCCGGTCTTTCCGCAGTTGTGTTTATTACTAAGAAGGATTTTTCTTTCTTGCGTTCTATGCTGACTATTGGTGGATTTATCGCCTTAGGCTTAATTGCGGCTGTTATTTTGTTTGGCTTCTCATTGGGCTTGTGGTTTTCCTTTGCCATGGTTGCTTTAGCAGCAGGTACTATTTTATATCAAACATCCAACATTATTCACGAATATAACAAGGAGCAATATGTAGCAGCTTCTTTAGGTTTATTCGCATCTTTGATGTTAATGTTTTGGTATATTCTCCAGATTTTTATGTCAAGAGATTAATGTCCAGAATAAATTTGGTAAACCTATTTGGATTCACCAAATTTTCCTAACTATAATTGCTTATTATGTTCAAGTCTTTAAGGCTTTTGTATTTTTGTTCTGGTCAATGAAATTGGAGCATGGGATTAGTAACAGTAAAAGAAATTGCTAAAGTTGCTAGATTAGACAGGTACGGTGTTTTTGGCATATTCGTTAGTTGGATATTGATGCGCCTTTTGAGAATTTCCAAAATGAATGCCATTTACAACAGAAACAAGCATTTAAGTGGAGTCGCCTTTTTAAATGCTCTTTTGGACGAATTTGATATCAGATTTGACATACCAGAAAGTGATTTCAAAAGGTTGCCCAAAGAAGGAGCTTACATTACCATTTCCAATCATCCACTTGGCGGAATAGATGGCATTCTCCTGCTTAAGTTGATGCTTGAAAAAGTTCCCGATTACAAGATTATTGCCAATTTTTTGCTCCAGCGCATTGAGCCTATGAAGCCTTACATTTTGGCAGTCAATCCATTTGAAGAACATAAGAATGCTAAATCTAGCATTTCTGGCATCAAAGAGACACTAAAACATCTAGCCGATGGAAAACCCATCGGAATGTTCCCTGCAGGAGAAGTTTCTACTTACAAAGATGGGAAAATAGTGGTGGACAAAGCATGGGAAGAAAGTGCGATTAAACTTATCAAAAAAGCTAATGTCCCTGTTGTGCCTATTTATTTTCATGCTAAAAACAGCAACCTATTTTATTGGTTATCTCAGTTGGGTGATAACTTTAGAACAGCAAAATTACCCTCAGAACTGCTTTCCCAAAAGCGAAGAGTAATTAAAGTACGCATTGGCAAGCCCATTAGTGTATCAGAACAGCAGAAATTTACCGATTTAGAAACCTACTCGGAATTTTTGAGGAAAAAAACCTATATTCTATCCAATGCTTTCATCAAAGGTAACAGATTGTTAATCGGACCAAATTTTAGATTAACAAAAATCCCAAGAAAAATTGCTAAACCCACAAATCAAGCAATGATTGTGGAAGAAATTGTGGCATTAAACAATAAAGACAACCAACTGCTAAAAAGTAGAAATTATGAAATTTACCTAGCCGAAGCTGAAGAAATACCTAACATTTTGAGAGAAATTGGTCGCTTACGAGAAATTACTTTCCGCTCAGTAGGCGAAGGGACGAACAGATCATTAGACTTAGACCAATATGACAAGTATTATCGTCATTTATTTCTTTGGGACGATGAAGCTCAGAAAATAGCAGGAGCTTACAGAATGGGCTTAGGCTCAGAAATTTTCCCTAAATATGGAATTGATGGCTTTTATCTAAGTGATTTGTTTGGTTTTGAACCAGAACTATATCCTTTTATGCAGCAGGCAATAGAAATGGGTAGAGCGTTTATCATCAATGAGTACCAGCAAAGAACGATGCCCCTATTTCTTTTGTGGAAAGGAATTATACATACTACATTGAAGTTTCCCGAACATAAATACCTGATTGGCGGGGTGAGTATTAGCAATGAATTTTCGGAGTTCTCAAAAAGTTTAATGATTGAATTCATGCGCTCCCACTTCTTTGATGCTTACATCGCTCAGTATGTGAAACCTAAAAAAGAATATAAAGTAAAAATTAAAGAAGATGATAAAAATTTTGTGTTGAGTGAGACGGAATCTGATCTTAATAAGTTTGACAAAATCATTAGTGAGATAGAACCAAACAATTTGAGACTACCTGTACTAATCAAAAAATACATCAAGCAAAATGCAAAAGTCATTGCCTTTAATGTTGACCCCTTGTTCAATAATGCTATTGATGGTTTGATGTATATTGAGATTACTAATATCCCCGAAAGTACTGTGCAACCTGTTTTGGAGGAGTTTCAACGAAAATTAGAACGCGAAATTCGAGGATAAATATTATTGTAAAAGCGAATTAAACATAATATAAATGCAATATTCTACAAATGTTGCTAGAATGAAAATAAAATGTAAATTTACCCCCGTTCAAGCATTAAAATGGGAAATAGATGAAAAATTGGTGTTTTCTTTTTTTGGTAGTGTTCACTTTCTCTGCTTACGCACAAAATACGCTACGCTCACCCGAAGACTTTCTACCTCATCCAATTGGGCAAAAATTTACCACACATCATCAAGTAGTAAGTTATTATGAACATGTGGCAGCCAATAGCCCCTATGTAAAACTAGTAGAATATGGACGCAGTGTAGAAAATCGCCCTTTAATAGTTGCTTTTGTATCCACACCAGAAAATTTAGCTAATTTAGAAAACATCCAGTTAAATCATTTGCGCAAAACAGGCTTAGTACCTGGAAAATCAGATGATAAGATAGATATAGTGATAACTTGGTTAAGTTTTACTGTGCATGGCAACGAAGCAGCAGGAACAGAAAGTGCTTTGCCTGTGCTGTACGACTTGGTCAATCCAGAAAATAAGCAGAGCAAAACTTGGCTTCAAAATTCAATTGTCATCATTGACCCTTGCTTAAATCCAGATGGTTATGCACGCTATACGGATTGGTACACCCGCTACGCCCCTGCTATCCCTAACCCTGATTTGGCTTCCATAGAACACAACGAGCTTTGGCCCAATGGTCGAGTGAACCACTATATGTTTGACTTGAATCGCGATTGGGCATGGCTAACACAAATTGAATCACAACAACGCTTGGTGCTATACAATCAATGGATGCCTCATGTACATGCTGATTTGCACGAAATGGGCATCAATAGTCCCTACTACTTTGCCCCAGCAGCAGCACCTTACCACGAATACATCACAAAGTGGCAACGGGATTTTCAAGTAACAGTTGGAAAGAATAATGCCAAATATTTCGATAAGGAAGGTTGGCTCTACTTCACCAAAGAGGTGTTTGATTTATTTTACCCTAGCTATGGCGATACCTACCCTACCTACAATGGCTCAATCGGAATGACTTATGAGCAAGGCGGTTCAGGAAGAGCAGGTATTGTGGGTGAAGCAGCCAATGGCGACTTAGTTACACTAGCAGACCGAGCAGCACACCATAAGGCGGCGGCTATTTCAACAGTTGAAGTAGCTGCTGCGAACGCTACTGCCTTAAACCGCAATTTTGAAGCATATTTTAAAACAGCACAAAACAATCCAACGGGCATTTACAAAACCTATATCATTAAGGGAACTACCCCGAAGAGCAAGTTGCAGCGTCTAACAAAATTATTAGACCAACATTTAATTCGATATGGTACAGTCGGTAGCAAATCAAAGATTACTGCTTTTGATTATGCGACCAATGGCGAGAAACAAATAGAGGTGGAACAAGGCGATTTAGTCATTAGTGCCTATCAACCTAAAGGGGTGTTAACACAAATTTTATTTGAGCCACAAGCCACCTTAGTAGATTCTTTAACTTATGATATTACCGCTTGGGCATTGCCTTATGCACATGGTTTAGAGGCTTATGCCACAAAACAACGCATTAATCCAGAAAATCCTTTTGTTGCAAAAGAAAACAACGTAAGCATCATAGGACAACCCTATGCTTACGCTATACGTTGGCAGTCTGTCAACGATGCTCATTTCTTGAGTGCACTTTTGCAGGCAGGTATCAAAGTTCGCTATGCAGCAGCACCTTTCAGTGTTGGGCAAGAAAATTTTAAGCAAGGCACTCTAATCATCAATCGAGCAGATAACAAGAATAATGAACCAGGTTTTTCTAAAACAGTTGTTCAACTTATTGAGCAGCATAAGGTAGAAGCAGTTGGCATTGCTACTGGCTTTGTGGATAAAGGAAAAGACTTAGGTTCTGATGCTTATGTGTTTATTCACTCCCCTAAGATAGCTTTAATTGGCGATTATCCCACTTACGCTAACGATTTTGGTCATGTATGGCACTATTTAGAGCAGGATTTAAAATACCCTTTGAGCATATTAAAGATGGAGACATTATCTCAAGTAGATATTAGCCGCTACAATACCCTTATTTTTCCAGAAGGAAATTATCGAATAAGTGAATCATTGCGCAGCAAAATTGCAGATTGGGTACATGCTGGTGGAAGGCTTATCTTGATCGGTAGTGCTAACGCTGCTTTTGCTGACCATTCAGGATTTAGCTTAAAATCAAAACCCACCAAAGACAAGAAAGAAAGTGAGCAAAAACCAGAGGATAAATTAATTAGCTACGCCGATTCGGAGCGCGATTATGTTAGCCAATCCACACCAGGTGCAGTGTTCAAAACGATAATGGATACTACCCATCCATTGAGTGCGGGTATTGGTGCAACTTATTTTACTCTGAAAACATCAGCCACTGCCTATCCTTATTTAGAGAACGCATGGAATGTAGGTTATTTGGATAGCACTCCTCCACTTAGTGGTTTTGTGGGCGCATCTGCAAAAGTGGATTTACAACAAAGTCTAGTTTTTAGCGTGCAGCAAAAAGGAAGAGGCTCAATAATTTATATGATAGACCACCCTCTTTACAGAGGGTTTTGGGAACAAGGTAAATTATTATTTGCCAATGCTTTATTTTTTGTTGGTCAATAATTTTTACAAACTTACTAAAAAAACTTAGGCAACTTAGAACTAACAGCATGATTTTATCCGACGTAAAAATCTTGAAGGCTATTGAAAACAAAGAAATTGTAATTGAGCCATTTAGAAGTTCATGCTTAGGCACAAATTCTTATGATGTGCATTTGGGTGCTACACTGGCGCTTTATGAAGACCCTATTTTAGATGCTAAAAAGCACAACAAAATAAAGTATATTACTATTCCAGATGAAGGATATATTCTTTTGCCTGGAACTTTATACTTAGGCGTAACCGAAGAATATACCGAGACCCATACTTGCGTTCCTTTCCTAGAAGGTAAATCTAGCGTAGGACGCTTGGGAATTGACATTCATGCTACTGCTGGCAAAGGCGATGTAGGATTTTGCAATACTTGGACGTTGGAAATTTCCTGTACCCAGCCCGTTCGTGTGTACAAAGGTATGCCTATTGGACAACTCATTTACTTCACTGTGGATGGGACGATTGAAAACTACTACAATAAGAAGCAGAACGCTAAATACAATGAACGTACGGATAAGCCAGTGGAAAGCATGATGTGGCGAAACAAGTTCTAAGCACTAAAACACATAAATTGCTTTAAAAGAAATCCATTTATTGATGAGGCGTCCATTATTGGGGTTACTTTCTAAGTCAGTAATAGCTTTTGCCCAACGGAAATCAAGTCCCCAGTGTTCATTCCAAAAATAAGTAACCCCCAGCATAGCTGCGACGTTATCGTTACTGAATTGGCTGAGGTCAGTAATGTCTTCTCCAGTTACATCAATTATTTCATAACTGATTAATCTATTGTAAACTAACCCCGCCTTAAAATGAAATTTCCAATCTAAAAAATGAGCGAGTAGCGGTACTTCCACTGTGTTCAAAGCAATTTTATCATAAATGGAAGCAGGGTCATCATTGCGGCTTCTCAATGCGCCAAGTTGACTAAATGCAAATTCTGTACTAACTTGCCAACGCTCTGAGAGGATAGTTGACACACCTATTCCTCCATTTGCACCTATCTTGTTGTATCCTGCTAATCTATCCCCATCTATTTGAGCCATATTAAAACCTCCTGTCAAATGTCCTTTAAAACGTTGCGCTTGTGAGGATAATGAAATAAACATAACTAGGGCAATCACAAAAATATATCTCATCATTAGAATGGAATAGTGTAAAAAAAAATAGGAGTGTTGTATAACACTCCTATTTAAGAACAACAAAAATAAGTTGAAGTTCTGCTAAAGTTTATTGTAATAATGAAACAGTCCAATCAAATCTTCTTCTGATTTCTTATTCATCTTTTGGACATAAGTGTATGCCTTGTCGTAATGTGTATTCATCATGCGCATTAAACCTGCTTTGGTTAAACTAACTGGCAGCGCCACATCATTTCTATCTTTAATGTAAAAATACTCTTCTGTCCTATCTTTGATTTTCAGAAAATTATCTCTTGTTTCTCTAACATCTAATTTATACTTTCTCAACAATTTCACCTCACCATCTACTATCAATTCAAAGAAAGAATAATCAATGCCGGAGGGTGTTTCCCATTTAGCAGAAATAAAAACACTACTTCCCAATAGAATCCCTTGTAGGGAATGTGGATACAAGGCTTTGATATTTCTACCTTGAAGAATTTGCACTTCATCGTCAAATATGCGGTAACGTCCTCTTATCTCGTAGGTTTTACCTTCTTTTGAAATCAGTAAACCGTTCTGCCATTTGCTTTCCAAATAAGGATTGCCAATAAACCTCTTGCTTAAACTTTGTCTGTAAAGAAAATAAGATTCGGCAGAACTGTTTGCACTAGCAAAATTCAAACGATGATAAAAAACATTAAGTAAAGAAATGTTATTCTGCCCAATGGCAGTAAAACCTAAGCCAATAAAAAGTAATGTGAATAGTAAAAATCTACATTTCATGAGTCTGTGCTTTTTTCGTATGGGTAACTAACTAAACTACAATTTACTGTTGCTACTCCGAAAAATGCCTTTCAACTGTCTTAACTCAATACAAAAAAGGTAGAAGATGATGTAAAGCACTAAGGCTGCAACAGACTAAACAAGTTACGCAACCTCGTATAGACAATGCTTGACTTAGCAAGCATTTATTCTTTACTGGGTATCATAATTTGTTATGCGACAAATATAGTAACAATCTAGTTAATATAAAAATTTTTTCAATTTATTATTTAAAAAATCTGATGTCTAGATTGCCTGAAAAATGACGGTTAAATTGTTGTTAAAAGACGTAAATTTGTGTTGTATCGCTTTGATATAGTATAAAAAATAAGAGAAGATTTTGAGTAAAATAACTAAAACACGAACCTACAAAAGCCGCAGAGAGCGACTACAAAGAGATATGCGTAATTTCAGAATTACTGGATTTTTCGCACTTATCGCCATTGCAATATTACTTTTTAAGAACTGGTATTCCATTTGGGTTTGGCTTAGGACATTCTTTTATTAATCCTTCATTTTGTCTTGTGTAGAAGTTTGTTACTTTTACACCTCTTTAAGGCACACCTTAATGATAATCATTTTAAAGAATTATTTATGTCAACAAAACATATCCACTCTGCATTAATCTCGGTCTATCATAAGATAGGTTTGGCACCCATTATCGAGCAATTAAAGGCACTCAACATAAAAATATATTCTACTGGAGGCACTCAAGATTATATTGAAAGTCTAGGTGCAGCTGTAGAAAGTGTAGAAACCTTAACTTCTTATCCCTCCATTTTAGATGGTAGAGTAAAAACACTGCACCCTAAAGTATTTGGAGGTATTTTGGCAAAAAGAGAGCAAAAACATTTGACCGAACTCATCAAATATGACATCCCAGAGATTGATTTAGTTATTGTAGATTTGTATCCCTTTGAGCAAACGGTAGCAGAGAGTAACGATGAAGCAGAAATTATTGAAAAAATTGATATTGGTGGCATATCCCTCATTCGAGCAGCCGCCAAAAACTACAATGATGTTGTAGTAGTAGCAGCTCAAGAAAATTACGCAGAGCTACTGCAGCTACTACAAGAAAAACAAGGAAATACTAATTTAGAAGATAGAAAAAGATTAGCTCGCAAGGCGTTCGCAGTTAGTTCTCATTACGATGCTGCTATCTATCAATATTTTGCCCAAAACGATACCGAAGAATTAAAACTTAGCATTCGACAGCGTGAGATGCTACGCTATGGCGAAAACCCGCATCAAGAAGGGGTCTTTTATGGCGATTTATCCGATATGTTTGATAAATTGGGAGGTAAAGCACTCTCTTACAATAATCTAGTAGATATGGATGCAGCCGTAGGCTTAATGCGAGAATTTGAAGGCGATGCACCTACTTTTGCTATCCTCAAGCATACCAACGCCTGTGGTATAGCCACTAGAAATACGCTCATAGAAGCATGGCAAGCCGCTTTAGCTGCTGACCCAATTTCCGCATTTGGCGGCGTGTTAATTAGCAATCATCCTATTGACTTATCAACAGCCAAAGCTATCAATGAATTGTTTTACGAAGTCTTAATTGCACCTAATTTCGAGGCAGATGCACTAGCTTTGTTGCAGAAAAAAAGCAAACGTGTACTCCTCAAAATTAAGCACTTTAATTTGCAACAAAAAACATTTAAAAGTCTATTAAATGGTGTTATCCAACACGATACTGACCTTGCCATTGAAAATGCTAGTCAGCTAAAAATAGCTACTACAAAAGCACCTACCGAAGCTCAAATTGAGGATTTGCTATTTGCTAACAAAGTAGCTAAACACCTGAAATCCAATACGATAGTTTTAGCAAAAAATAAGCAGATGCTGGGTATGGGTTGTGGACAAACCTCACGTGTGGATGCACTTAGACAAGCAATTACAAAGGCAAAAGTCTTTGGTTCTGAATTAGAAGGTGCAGTAATGGCTTCAGATGCCTTTTTCCCCTTCCCTGATTGTGTTGAAATTGCTGACCAAGCAGGTATTAAAGCAGTTATTCAGCCAGGCGGCTCTATGAAAGACCAAGATAGTATTGATTATTGCAACGATCACGACATAACAATGGTGTTTACTGGTGTTCGACATTTTAAACATTAAACTGGCATTAAATTGCAAATGACGAAATGTTATGTAGTTCATCATTTGCAACTTAACGTCTAATTCAAGATAAACTCGACCCTTCTATTTTTAGCTCTGCCTTCGGCAGTATTATTCGTTTCAATAGGTTGTGATGCACCATACCCTTTATAGGAGAGACTCGCTTCTGGAACACCAATAGCAACTAAATACTCATAGCATGCACGCGCACGATTGGTAGAAAGTTGTAAATTTTTAGTAGCATTCCCTACATTATCTGTATGTCCTTCAATTATAAGTTTTGAATTGGGGTAACGCTGTAAAATATTTTTCACCTCGCGCAGTAAATCATAGGAACTTGCCTTCAAAACGGAGCTACCTACCTCAAATTGAATATTTTGTGCAGCTTCCTCCAAGAAACTTTTATCCTTTGTAGAAGCAATACTTGATGTTTGGGAACGGAGATAAGCCTCCGTAGTGTTTGCTGCCGCGTCAGGGCAACCCGCTCTTTCTGGGATACCTGGCAGGTAAGGACATTCATCAATACCATCGTGAATGCCGTCGCGGTCTGTATCAGGGCAACCGTCAAAAGTTCCAGCAATTTCTGGGCAAAGATCTTCCCTATCTGAAAAGCCATCGCCATCGGCATCTGGACAACCTCTTGCAGAAATACTTCCCGCTTCGTCAGGGCATAAGTCTTCATAATCTGACACACCATCACCGTCGGTATCTATTGCAGGGCAACCGTTTGTGGATGGACTTCCAGGCTCATCAGGGCAAGCATCATTCTTGTCGGCAACACCGTCTTTATCGCGGTCAGGGCAGCCTCGTGCCTTACCAAACTCATCGGGGCATTCATCTTCTGAGTCAATTATGCCATCCCCATCTCTATCAGGACAACCTTTTGTCTCAGGTGCACCTGCCTGAGTTGGACATTTGTCCTCGTCATCTGGAATACCATCGCCATCAGCATCTGGACAACCTGCAAATTGTGGTAAACCAGCAACCGTTGGACAGGCATCTGCACTGTCTGCTATCCCATCGCCATCAAGGTCAGGGCAACCAGAAAGATAAGCTGGACCAAGTTGATCTGGACAAGCATCTATCTCGTCAGGAACGCCATCTTTATCCCTATCCATACTTTTCTGCCCTAATTGATAACTGTAACCTATGCCAAATTGAACGTGCGTTCTATTTTCCTTGACTCCATATCGGTATTCTGCTTGAACGTTCAAATAAGAACCATTCGCCACTTTCAGATTTACACCTGCCCCTATGGGAAATTGAACATTCGTGGATTCAAAACTTTCTACAACTACCCCAGCACCTACCAAACCATAAGGAATCCAGCTACTCTTCCGGTCTCTTAACAAAAACTGAATAGTAGCATCTGCACCAATAAAACTTTGGTTATTAATTTTTTCAGGCGTGTGCTGTATGCCAAGGCGCAATGGAACATTGACGT
Organism: uncultured Saprospiraceae bacterium; assembly: GCA_937944245.1. Classification (GTDB taxonomy): domain Bacteria; phylum Bacteroidota; class Bacteroidia; order Chitinophagales; family Saprospiraceae; genus JAAUTG01. The sequence continues at coordinate 45,735 of CALDYY010000094.1, forward strand.
TGACTTGATCAGTAAGTCCGCGACTTAGAAACAACTCAAAACCGTTGGTTAAACGAAGTGGATCATTGGTTTCATTAGTCCAACCATAATTTAAGAATAACAACCTTCCACCAACTTGACTAGGGAATTTTTCTTGAGCATGCACAATACTCGACATAAGGACGAGCCAACAAAGTATAACAATTTTTTGATTCATCTGAATAACTTGTAAACGATAACAGGCTTTTCCTTTTTTACGGTAAGCCTCTTAAAAAGTTGTGCGATAGGTATTTTTTTGACAGTATAAGTTTAGATGATTCTTGCCAACAAAAAAATTGAATAAACTATTTTCAATAACATTTTCCTTTCTTTGCAAGAAAAGAAAATGTGCTATGCAGGCAATAAATACTTTTAATCAAAGCTTTGAGCAATACATGCAACAGCACCCATTCAAAGCTGAACCGCTCGAACTTTATGAACCTATTGATTATATTTTACAGTTAGGTGGCAAAAGAATGCGCCCACTAATGTTGTTGATGAGCTATGCCCTTTTCAATGACGACTATGAAAAAGCCCTACCCGCTGCTTACGCTATTGAAATATTTCATAATTTTTCATTGGTTCACGACGATATTATGGATCAAGCCCCTCTGAGAAGGGGCAAACCTACCGTACATGAAAAATGGAACGTCAACACAGGTATTTTAAGTGGCGATGTTATGCTGGTTTATGCCTATGAGTATTTGCTCAAACTAGAAAATCTGACACGACTGCCGGAAATTATTAAAATATTCAATCGTTTTGCCATAGAAGTTTGCGAAGGTCAACAAATGGATATGAATTTTGAACGATGTACTCACGTAACTATTGAGGAGTATTTGAAAATGATTGAACTAAAAACTTCAGTCCTACTGGCAGGTGCAATGAAAATAGGTGGCATTATCGCCGATGCTGACGGCAAAGACTTACATCATCTTTATGAGATAGGGCGAAATATTGGTCTAGCTTTTCAAATTCAGGATGATTATCTGGATACTTTCGGAGACCCAGCCAAGTTTGGCAAAAAAGTAGGTGGCGATATTGCCCAAAACAAAAAAACTTACTTGATAATCAAAGCCTTAGAAATAGCAGACACTGATAATAAAGCAAAATTGCAAATGCTAATAAGCAACAACACTATGCAAGAAGCCGAAAAAATTCAAACAGTAACGCAGCTATTGCATGATTTGGGGATTCCCGAATTAGCAAACAATAAAAAATTAGATTATCAGGAAATCGCATATGCTCACTTGGAAGCGATTGATGTGGCGCCTAAGCGAAAAGTAGCTTTAAAGGCTATTGCTGATTATTTGTTAAATCGAGATATCTAAATAAAAAAAGCCCCCCTCCAAAACGTTTGGAGAGAGGGTATCCCAAAAACCGATTTAAGTATATTTTAAAGAAATTATTTTAAATAACTTCCTACTTTTCAATGCAATAATCGTAATATATAAGTAGAAATCCAAATATATTTCAAACAAAAACATCAGGGCATATTAACAAGTGAATAAGTACAATACTTCTTCAATACAAATATATATTTATTATATAAAAAAAACAACATTAATTTATTTATTAACATTTTAAATTTCAAAGTAATTTCCTTTCATAACTTTTCTGCTTTTTCAAAAATAGTTTCGTCATAAGTAATGCCTAATCCGTTTCCATTTGGAATATCCGTTTTCCCTTCAACGATATGGATATGTGGCGCATACCAATCAGGTGATTTCACCCCTACTCTATTGGCAGGAAACTCTTGGAAACCATATACATTTTGAGCAACTGCTATTACTTGTGCAAAAGGAGCAAACTGTGGGTCTGCTTTTGGGCTATGTGGTGCAAAAGTAATTTTAGGCGCAAGCCTTACGCCAGCAAGCGCCGTAGTCGCATGCGCTAGGAATCGCCTCCGCTTCATGGTAGATTATTTTGCACAAAGATAATGAAAAAATATTAATTATTGGCTAAATACAAGTTTTTCATTACATTATAATGCCTGCTCCAAATCTTGAATTAGATCATTAACATTTTCTAGTCCCGCTGCAATACGCACTAAATTATCTTTTACTCCAAAAGCAGCTCGACGTACTGGATCAGTTTTTGCCAAAAAAGAGGATACTGGATGCGTAACAATAGACCTTGCATCCCCTAGATTAGAAGTGATAGAAAATAAATTTGTTCTGTCAATAAATGCTTTTACAGCAGTTACATCTCCTTTGTATTCAAACGAAACTACACCGCCACCACCTGACATTTGCGCTTTTGCTAATGCATATTGCGGATGCGATGACAAATAAGGATACAACACACAATCCACTTTAGCATGATTCGACAAAAACTCACTTATTATCAAGGCATTATGGCAGTGCCTTTCCATACGCAAGTGGAAAGTTTCCAAACTTTTAGAAATTACCCAAGCATTAAAAGGCGATAGAGAAGGACCAGTATGGCGCGCAAAAAATCTGATAGGGTCAATATATTCTGTTTTCCCAAGCACTAGACCGCCAAGAACACGCCCTTGCCCATCCATATATTTGGTGCTGGAATGGATGACAATATCCGCACCTAAGTGCATGGGCTGCTGCAAATAAGGAGTAGCAAAGCAGTTATCCACCACTAAAATACAACCATAAGCCTTTGCCAAAGCAGCTACCTGAGCTATGTTGACTAGCTTAAGCATTGGATTGGAAGGTGTTTCTAAGAAAATCAATCTGGTATTGGGTTGTAAGTGTTGTTCCCAAGTGTCCACTGCTTCTGGCTCAACATAGGTGTGGGTAATGCCCCATTTGGCAAGAAATAATTCAATAATTTGATAAGCGGAACCAAATAACGCATTCGATGCTAATACATGATCACCAGACTTCAATAAACCTGCCAAGCAAGCAAATACAGCAGCCATGCCAGATGCAGTGGCAATACCTGTTTCTGCACCTTCCATTTGGCATACTTTATGAATCAACTCATCTACATTAGGGTTATCATAACGAGAGTAAACATGGCGATCAATGCGATTGAGGAAGGCATCTTCCATTTGTGCCATATCCTCGAAGACAAAACTTGAGGTAAGGTAAAGTGGTACGCTATGCTCTCCATATTGTGATCGTGGCGTTTGTATTTTTATGTTTTGCGTTTCTAAACTCATTGTACTTTTCTGATTACTAAAAGCAAAGAAACAAACTTCACTCCAAAATTTATCTTTGCCCTTTATCTAAACTAAGTCAGTTTTACGACTGGATACATTTCTAACAAAAAAATAGGAATGTGTTAACACCACATTCCTATTGATTTTCAATACTTGAAATATACTCATAATAATTATCCATTCATAGAAGCTAAAAACTCCTCATTGCTGCTGGTATGCAACATATTTTTGCGTAAAAATTCCATTGCTTCGTCTGGCTTCATGTCTGCAAGATAATTTCTTAGGATAAACATACGTTGTAACGTATCCTTGTCCAGCAACAAGTCTTCGCGACGTGTGCTAGAACGTGTCAAATCCACTGCTGGGAACATACGTTTATCCGCAAGCATACGATCAAGTTGTAACTCCATATTACCTGTACCTTTAAATTCTTCAAAAATAACTTGATCCATTTTAGAACCAGTATCAATCAATGCAGTGGCAAGGATAGTAAGCGAACCTCCATCTTCTACATTTCGAGCTGCACCAAAGAATTTTTTAGGTTTGTGTAAAGCATTGGCTTCTACACCACCTGAAAGGACTTTTCCACTAGCAGGCGCAACAGTATTGTAAGCTCTAGCTAAACGTGTGATGGAATCGAGCAAGATGCAAACATCGTGTCCACATTCGACTAAGCGTTTTGCCTTTTCAAGCACAATATTGGCTACTCTTACATGGTTATCAGCAGGCTCATCGAAGGTAGAAGCTACTACTTCAGCCCGTACGCTGCGTTTCATATCCGTTACCTCCTCTGGTCGTTCATCTATTAACAATACAATTAAGTACGTTTCAGGATGGTTCTTGGCTATGGCGTTGGCTACATCTTTCAGTAAAAAAGTTTTACCTGTTTTAGGTGGTGCTACAATTAATCCACGCTGTCCCTTTCCAATTGGTGTAAATAAATCAATGATTCTGGTACCAAAATCTCTACCTGTTGGCGAAATTTGCATCTTGAACTTCTCCTGTGGGAAAAGTGGTGTCAAATAATCAAAAGGCACACGCTCGCGAATATCTTGCGGACTTAATCCATTAATTTTGCTTACTCTCAATAAAGCAAAATATTTTTCTCCCTCTTTTGGTGGTCGAATAGCACCTTTAACTGTATCGCCTGTTTTTAGACCAAAAAGTTTAATCTGGGAAGGAGAAACATAAATATCATCAGGGGAAGTTAAGTAGTTGTAGTCAGAAGAACGGAGAAAGCCGTAGCCATCTTGCATCATTTCTAAGATACCTTCACCTTCAATAATGCCATCCAACTCTATATCAAATTTTGGCTCAACTGTTTTAGGCTCGTAAGATATTTCTTCATCGCGTCGTTGCTCCGACCTTGTTTCCATTCTTGGAGGTCTTTCTCTTTCCTCTGACCGACGTTGCATGCTTGGTTGCTGCTCCTGACGACGAGGCTGCTCTTGTTGTTTGTTTGGTCGCTTCTCAAAAGAACGTTCTTCTCTCGGTTCTTTTGGTTGAGGTTTTTTCACTTTTTCTACCACCTTCTCTACAAAATCTTCTTCATCCTCTTCTTCAAAAGTAGATTCACTTTGGGATGATAAAGTAGATAACACTTCTATTTCATCGTCATCTTCATCATCTTCTGAGATTTGACGGTTGACACCTTCACCAGATTTAGCTTGGGAAATAGCTAAATCTATAGTATCTTCTCCCATAAGTGCTTGATGATCTAGGATTTTGAAGATAAGCTCTTGCTTGTTCAATCTTCTATATCCATTCATTCCGAGACGATCTGCTAGTTCTTTCAATTCGGGAACTAACATATCATTTAACTGCATGATGTCTAACATAACTTTTGAATGGTGTACGTTCTTTAGGTAATAGCAGCATAATTAGGCTCTAAATGGAGACCTAATAAGTTTTTACCGATAAATTAATGTTTTGAAAATTATTTACTGCTCAATTAAATCATCTAATGATACTCATATCACTCAAGCTATATCTCATTGTACTTTAATTAGGAAGTGCAAAGGAATTGCAAATTTGATGTGAAATGGATTAGTATTTGGCGTGGTTTTTTACTAACCGTTGCAAATATACTGCTTATTTTCAAATAACACACTTTCAAGCTAAAAATGTGTTACTTTTTTTTTAAAAAAACTCAATTCAGTATTTATTAAATCATTCATCACTTTGACTCCCAAGCTTTTACTAACATAAGTACCTCGTCATAATTCTGAATACCTTGCTCAATACCTTGTATTTTAAGGTAAGTGTCGTAGGTAGCTCGCCTCAATTTGGGAAGTAAACTAGGATATTTTCTGTGATTTTCAATCATAGCATTCCAATCAGCCTTGATAGCTGGCGATAATGAACTCAAATACCGCTTTGCTTCTTCTACATCATATTTTCGATAGTTTGCAAAAAGTGTAGCAAAATATTCTAAGTAGCCTGTGTATTTCATTGCAATATCATCTGAACCAGTACATGCCAAATAAGCAATAAAATTGCAAGTACCTTCATCACCTATACCATAACCGTGTGCTAGTTCATGCGCCATCACATGAGGGATTTCAACTGGGTGCAAACCCGCATCCAAGTTGCACTCACCTGTCCAAGGAAAATACACTCCCAGTGTACTCCATCGCAACAGCGTACCTTTAGGATAAAGTAGCTGTACTTTCGGCGTAAATTGATAGGGGTAATTAAATTTTTTGAAAACGCGCTGCACTTCACTTTGAATTTTTTGCTTCAGCGGATTCGGGAAATGTGCAAGAGTGAGTGCTATGGAATCTGTACCCAACTGACGCCGCAAATCAAGCAATTTACTGCGTGTTGCTTCTAAGCTAGTAACAAAATCTTCTTTGGTCAAAGGAATAGGCTGAATGCCTAGTTGCTGCTCTATCGGTACTCTGGCATAATTAAAACCCCAAAGAAAAAGAAAAAAGAAAACTGCTCCACCTAAAAAAGCAGCTATGGAAAGCATTGAATATTGTAATTTTTTTTGCCAACTCAACGGATTACGAAATAGCCAAATTACATTATATATAATGGTATAAAATAAAATACCAAGTAGTAAGTAAACCACAGGAAAGGGTAAAAAACCAATAGTGTAATCTAATATTTTTCTAATACCCAAATAAATACCCCTAGAGTAGTAGGCTTCTACTACATTGGTTTGGTAGCCTAATATCCATCTTATTAATATGGCAAAAACACCTAATCCTATCCATATCCATTTTCGCTTCATCTAATATTTTTTTTCCCTGAAATCGAAATCTTGTTTGTTCTACACCTATTTTAATCTCTAAATCTTATGTCTTATATCAGACAAGATGAAGGTATAATTTTTAGTTACTTGAAACTGAAAAACACGTCGAACTGTTATCAATTTGAATTTAATTTTTAAATCATAAAATCAATATTCACATGGCATTCGAATTAACAGATGCGAACTTTAAAGAAAACGTTTTAGATAAAAAAGGTGTTGCTTTAGTAGATTTTTGGGCAGAGTGGTGTGGTCCTTGTCGTATGGTTGGTCCGATCGTAGAGGAAATCGCCAAAGAATACGAAGGTAAAGCCCTAGTGGGTAAAGTAGATGTGGACAGCAACCCTGAAGTTTCTCATAAATATGGCATCCGAAGTATTCCTACATTGCTCTTCATCAAAGATGGTGAAGTAGTGGATAAACAAGTAGGTGCTACTAGCAAATCTGTATTAGTAGGTAAATTGGAAGAACAGTTAAAACAAACTGTATAGTTTCTGATTGTTGACTATTAATTATATTTAGCTGTTGAGCTAATTTTGTAACAATTATTTGAATCTTAAAAGGTTCGACAGCTAAATCTTAAACCAAAGCCAAAGAACAAATACTCAAAAGAGTCGGTTAACCTTCTTGTCTGTCGGCTCTCTCTTCTAAACTTAGCTCCATAAAAAACTCATTCTCAACCCTACGATAATTCAAATTATATCTAAATTAGCGATGAAATAATTTAATTCACGCTAAAACTACTTCGAGTTATGCAAAAGATTAACCTTTTAGCACTGACTATCTTACTTACTTGCCAAATTTCCTTTGGTCAAGGAAAAATATTACCCGCCGATTCAGTGGTTATCACTAAACATAAAACAACTATTAAAGGACAAACCATTAATTTTACGGCTACTTGTGGTACTCAACCTGTTTGGAATGAAGAAGGCAAAATAACTGCTGCCTTGTTTTTTACCTATTACACCCGCGATGGCATTACAGATCGCGCTAACCGCCCGCTTTTTATTTCTTTTAATGGCGGCCCAGGCTCTGCCTCCGTTTGGATGCATATTGCCTATACTGGTCCGTTTATATTAAATGTGGACGACGAAGGTTTTCCTATTCAACCTTACGGAGTAAAGGAAAATCCACACTCTATTTTGGATGTGGCTGATATTGTGTTTGTGAATCCAGTGAATACTGCTTACTCGAGGATATTGGACAAAGACGCTAAAAAAGAAACTTTCTTTGGCGTGAATGCAGATATTAAATATTTAGCGGATTGGGTGAATACTTTTGTTACCCGACACAACCGTTGGCAATCACCCAAATACTTAATTGGCGAAAGCTATGGTACAACACGTGTTTCTGGATTGGCACTAGAACTACAAAATCGCCAATGGATGTATCTCAATGGTGTTATTCTGGTATCCCCTACGGATTTGGGTATCGAAAGAGATGGACCTGTAGATGCCGCCAATCGCCTACCCTATTACGCTGCTGCTGCATGGTATCACAAAAAATTACCCACAAATTTGCAAGGCAAAAAATTATTAGAACTATTGCCTGAAGTAGAGGACTACGCTATCAACGATTTAATTCCTGTGATGGCAAAAGGTGGATTCATTAGCGAAACAGAAAAAATAGCTGCTGCAGAAAAAATGGCGATGTACTCAGGCTTATCCAAAGAATCCATTTTGGCAAATAACTTGGATGTACCTACCTCTTTTTTTTGGAAAGAACTGCTGAGGTCAGAAGGCTACACCATTGGTCGCTTGGATTCGCGCTATAAAGGCATTGACCGAAAAGCAGCAGGCGACCGACCAGATTATAACTCAGAATTAACTTCATGGTTACATGCCTTTACGCCCGCTATTAATTACTATATTCAAGAAGTGCTAGGATTTAAGACGGATTTGCAATACAATATGTTTGGACCTGTTTCTCCTTGGGATCGCAGTAATGACAGAACGGGTGAAAATTTGAGACAAGCAATGGCACAAAATCCCTACTTAAAAGTGTTGGTACAGTCAGGTTATTTCGATGGAGCTACTTCTTATTTTGATGCTAAATACACGATGTGGCATATTGATCCGAGTGGTAGAATGAAAGACAGACTTAGTTTTGAAGGTTACGAAAGTGGTCATATGATGTACTTGAGGAAGGAAGACTTGCAGGCAGCAAATGACCATTTGCGCACATTTATCAAAAGCACTATACCGACAAAAGGAACTCCTGCAAAGTATTAGACGAAATTAGGTGCAGAAAACACATGATTGCTCTGCACCTAATTTTTTTTTCTAATCTATGTCTTTAAATACTGTTACGTTACCGAAGCGAATGTAATCATTTTTACCCTCTCGCTTTACTCTAAGAACATAATAGTAAATGCCAGGTGGTAGCTCTTTGCCATTTTCCGTTTGACCGTACCAAGCATTTTCGTAGGGTTCTTGATAATACACTTTATCATACCAACGATTGAAAATAGTAATGTCACTCTTTGCGTAGTTGGTTGGACAACCTAATTTATCCACGATTCTAAATTCTAAAGCATCGTTAAATCCATCATTATTAGGTGTTATTCCTTCTGGAAAAACAACACGAGGGTCTATTTTTTCCAGTTCACAAATACCATCTTCATTGCTGGTAACATTAATCCGCACAGTTGCCTCATCACAAACATCCAAGCAATTCACCAAACAAACTTCATACACAAACTCATCTACTCCAGTACCTTCTTTTGCCGAATATTCAATCGTATTATCAGCCAAAACCCTAGCATTTCCAAATAGTGGTGTGGTAACTAAATTTACTGTTACCTCTCCATTTATTTTGTCATTATCCAATACTTGAAGTATCAAGTTATTAGCTGATTCTACTTCAATCGCTACATCATCCAACGCTTCAGGTGTTTCTGGAATCACAATTTCTATGCTCGCTTCACTGTAATTAGGACAATTAGTGGTTGATAAAGACCATTTAACAATGTAAGTTCCTGATTGATTTGCTGTTATTGTCGTTGCTCTAGTATTTGGATTACTAAAACTCAATCCTTGTGGCGTAGTTGACCAACGCCCCATTGCCCCATCGGCTAAATTACCATTTAGCGACCTGCTTTGTTCTAAGCAAAGTGTAATTGAATTAACGCTGCCAGTACCACCACTTGTACCGCCACCACCAGTGCCACCGCTGCCAGGTATCGTTATTTGCGCAGCCGCTAATCCAAAGCTAGGGTCGCGCAATTCAACGCCAATAGCTCCTTGACAACCTCTGCCGTCTCTAACCCTAATAGTGTAAGTGCCTGCACCTAAATTAGTAAAAGTTGCGCTATTCTGAAAGTTGCCACCATTAATGGCATAAGTAAAAGGAGCGGCGCCGCCATTAGCCTGCACAGTAATTGCCCCATTAGTTTGTCCACATCCTGGCTTATTCGTTGAAGCAACAGTCAAATTCACACTTCCCTCATCTCGGAGTGTGATACTTTGGCTTGATTCACAGCCGTTAGAATCACGTACTCGAACCGTGAATGTGCCTACGCCCAAGCTACCAAATGTTGTGCTACTTTGAAATGCGCCACCATTTAAACTAAATTGATAGGGACTACGTCCACCAGTTGCAGATACATTGATAAATCCATTGTTTTGTCCACAACTCGGTTGACTACCAATGCTTGCCGTCAAATTTGGTGCAGCAGGAGCTGTTAAATTTATACTTTGACTTGCCTCACAGCCACTCGCATCTCGTACTCGAATCGTGAATGTGCCTACGCCCAAGCTACCAAATGTTGTGCTACTCTGAAATGCCCTACCATTTAAACTGAATTGATAAGGACTGCGTCCACCACTTGCTGATGCCGTAATTGAACCGTTGCTCTGTCCACAGCCCGGCTGATTCGTTACATTTACAGATATACTTGGAGCAGAGCCACCTGTTAAACTTACCGTCTGGCTTGATTCACAACCACTCGCATCGCGCACTGTTACCGTATAATTGCCGGAATTTAACCCACTAAACGTGCCACTGCCTTGAAAACCACCGCCTATGCTAAATTGATAGGGACTGCGTCCACCACTTGCTGATGCCGTAATTGAACCGTTGCTTTGTCCACAGCCCGGTTGATTCGTTACATTTACAGATATACTTGGAGCAGAGCCACCTGTTAAACTTACCGTCCGGCTTGATTCACAGCCACTCGCATCGCGCACTGTTACCGTATAATTGCCGGAACTTAAGCCACTAAACGTACCACTACTTTGAAAGCCACCACCTATGCTAAATTGATAAGGACTGCGTCCACCACTTGCGGAAGCTGTAATTGAACCGTTGCTTTGTCCACAACTAGGCTGATTGGGGAAGGATAAACTTGCAACAAGAGTACAGTCATCATCATCATTATCGCCAGTTCCACCACCACCAGTTCCACCACCGCCAGTTCCGCCACCACCAGTTCCGCCACCGCCAGTTCCACCACCGTCATCATCATCATCGTCATCGTCGTCGTCGTCATCGTCGTCATCATCATCGCCATCTAGTAAAATAGCAGAAACTAAAACAACCTTCCCTAGCGATACTTTTTGGGTTAAGTTATATCCATTTCTGATGTTTGAAAGATAGTAAGTGCTATCTCCTATGGCGTAAACTACATTGAAATTATCAGTTTCTTTATTGGCTGGTAAAGAAAAAGTTATTATTACTTCTTTCCCATCACAACTGGAGCGGACGTATTCATCTGAGTTAGGAGAAAGGACGATCTGAGCACACTGTGACAATGAAAAAAAAGGAGTAATAATTGATACTAGGATAATATACAATTTTATGTATCTCATAATTATTGATTAATTACAGTTATTGTTGTTGAGATTGTTTTACTATCAAGTATTGCATTTTCGGGAGATGTTACTACAATTAAGTAATAAATTCCATTTAACATATTTTCTGGAAGTTGAAATTCCTCTGTCAACTTAAAGTTAACATTAGCAGGCAGACTACTTAGGGACTTTGTATGCAGGAGTTTATCATTCCAGTCTAAAATGTTATCTAAGGATAAATAAATTCTAATTTCTGTTTTTGGTGTAGGCTGGTCAAATATATTTTGAAAATCAGTGCTTAGACTAATACGCTCTGCTGATGAATATTTACTTTTGTTTGGAGCAAGACTGGACGCCAATAGGAATATTTTTTTCTGTGTGCCGTAAGCCTCATTTTCAACTAATAGTTCTTTGTCCTCAATAACTATGTCTTCTTTTTTCTTTAAAAATCCTTTATCAAATTCTCCGATAGGTGATATTTCCTTACTATTCGTTGCTACTACGGTGTAGTAATAGTCCACATTGGGTTGTGCACCATAATCACAAATCCATGTACTCTTTTGCCAACCATTACTGATTTCTTGTAAAGTAGTTCCTTTTGGCGAAGTAGTACGCAATACCTTGTAATCCGTAGCTTTTTCCGTAGCCTCCCATCGAATAAGTACAAATTTATCGTACGTACCATCACTTGCCTCAATACCTTTTGGGGAGGGAAAGTTTATAGCTTTTATACTTGAATTAGCAGACTTTGCTATAACTTGTGCGCCAACAACTTCAGTATTAAATAGTGAAATGACAATCAAAAGATTTAAAAGGAATAATCTGTTTCTCATACTACTTACATTAACTATTTGTCAATTTAATAAGATACCATTTATTCATTTCACAAAACGAAAATTGTTACAAAAGTTTTATGACATATTTTTTAAAAAATTTTAATTCAATAATTCGGTAACATTTGTAATCCTTAGAAATGTTATTGCAAATCGAGTGAAACAAATAAAAATCACTACGGTAAATGAAATACACGTCAGAAGAAATAATCAGCGGGCTTATTCAGAAAGATTCTAACGTTTTTGAATACCTATATAAGAAGTATGGAAGTTTCATTACGGGACATGTTCGTAAGAACAGTGGTTCAGATGAAGAGGCGAGAGAAATGGTACAAATAGTTATTCTAGAACTTTGGATTGCAGTGAAAGAAGGTCGTTATGAAGAACAAGGTAAGTTGGATCGTTACATTTATCAATTAACCGCAAATTCATGGCGAGAGGAACTAAGGCGAAAGAGAAATCATCCACAAAGTTCCTTAGACGATGGAGCATTGCAAATAAGGGACGAGACCAATGATAGTTTGGCGAGTGCTATTGTGAAAGACCAATACTTGCAAGCTATACACGATGGTATTCAACAAATGGGCGAACCTTGCAGAACGATTATTCAACTGTATCATTTGAATAAAGTTAGTTTACAAGATGTGGCTACGCAGATGCAATACGATTATGATAATTTGCGAAAGCGCATATTTGATTGTCGAAAAAAATTGAAAAAGATAGCAGAACAAATACTTCAATCTAACGGAGTGTAAAAAACAAAGCACAAAGAATAAGTCAAAAATTACTCAAAAATTATTATCCAACGCAATGAAGAACTTTGAAATAGAAGAAAAATTAAAAGATTTAGCAAGTGGTGAACTTTCCTCACAGGAGCGTACACAGTTGCTAGAAGAGGCAGCCAACTCAAAAGAATTGGAGCAAGAAGTGCTATTTAGCCAAAAACTTTCAATGGCACTCCGACACAAGGAATTATTGGAAGTAAACAATATTCTTAAAGCAACTATGCTTAATGAACCTTTGCCAGAACCAGCAGTTGGCAATAGAAATATCTGGGCTTTGATGATTGGCTTTATGATAGTCAGTACGTTATCTATTGGTATCTATACCGTTGGTAACCAACAAAATTGGTGGCAAAGTCAAGAACAAAGGTTATTTAGCCAGTATTTCCAACCTATGGAAAACATTATTTTCATGGAGGGCAGTGATTCTTTTGTATCTGATAATTTAAAACAAGGAATGGAAGCATATGATAGTAAGAATTACAAAGATGCTATTAAAAAGCTCAATGCCTACTACGAATTAACTAAAGATGCAAACGGCGGTTTGTTCTTAGGAGTGAGCTACTTACTTGATAATCAGATTGAATTAGCTATATCTACACTAAATAAGGTTATACCCAATTTGGAAGCGGTAGGACAAGAAGCAGCAAATTGGTATCTATCGTTAGCTCATTTGAAAAATGGAGATAAAGTGATGTGTAAAAAGATTTTGAAAGAAATGCCAAACAACAGTTTATACGAAGCAGAGAAAGAATCACTTTTAAAAAAACTATAATCTACTACGATTATGAACAAGATACTTACTATCGCACTGTTTTTTACTATTAGTGTATCCTTATGTTATACACAAACGACGGGGCTTCTACTCTCTGACGAGCGATATATGAGTATTCCTGTTCTACCATCTTATAGTGGAACAAAATATAATGAAGTTCCTATCAGAGTAAGTTTACGAAAATATTGTCCAGTACCTGGCGATCAGCAACAGATGGGTTCTTGCGTGGGTTGGGCAGTTGGTTTCGGGGCTTACACAATTATGCAAGCCCAAAGCCAATCGCTCAGCGATGCTGCTATAATCACACAAAAAGCGCATTCTGCTGCATTTATTTATAATCAAATAAAGCTTGATTCTAAAGACTGTACAGCAGGTGCTTATATTGAAGATGCACTGGAGTTGTTAAAAACAACAGGTGATTGCTTGGAACAATCTTTTAATTATAAAAAAGTTGATTGCACTACCATTCCTAGCAAGACTTATTTGGAAGAGGCAGAAAGATATAGAATTGCAGACTATGCGACTGTTTTCAGCATAAATGAGCCTCCCAAAACTAAAGTAGCTAAAGCATGTAAAGTATTAGCTACCCAAACGCCTATCGTGGTTGGAATTGGTATCACTAGCGATTTTTTAGAAATACCTCCTGGCACTAGAATTTGGCAACCTGCTCAAAATAATACTCCTATTAGTTATCATGCAATGGTTCTGGTAGGTTATGATAATGTGGAAAAGGAATTTGAATTAATGAACAGCTTTGGTACTTCTTGGGGAAATAATGGTTTCATAAAAATAAAATACGAAGATTTTGAACAACTGTGCCGATATGCCTATATCATGTTACCTGATGTAGGCAATCAATTTGCAGAAAATACTGCTAGTAAAAACCTTACTCCTACTAACCCACTAGAGGAGTTGACAGGTTCGTTTGCATTCAGAAAACCAGCAGGCTATTTAAACACAAGCGATGGAGAAGAGATTCCTTTTTTTGAGGAAGTAAATACACGATGGAATAGCCAAGAACGGATTTATAATACTAAAACGCCCTATTTTGAGGTAGGAGAGATTTTTCAGCTTGTAGCTAGAGAAATTCCAAGAGGGAAATATGCCTATGTTTTTAGTAAAAGTAACACCAGCGATGTGAAGCTCCATTTTCCTAAGCAATTTAGAAATGATAGAATAGCAGGATTTGTACTGGAAAAGACTGTTGAGATAATCATTCCAAGCGAGGAAACTGCTTTGCAGTTAGTGGAGCCAGGTATAGATTATCTTTGCATTGTTTACAGTAGTGTCGCTATTAATGATATAGAAGAACGGTTAAAAAAGATAAATCCTGACATAACTTATTTTCCATCGCATGTAAGAAGTGCGTTTAGTGATATTATTATCTCAGATGATCAAGTTAGATTTTCTGAAAACACAATGTCGTTTTCGGCGCGTTCCAACAAGTCTGATAATGAAATAGCTGTTTGCCTAATACTAAAAGTTATTGCAAAATAAAGATTTCGTAACTACTCAACTACCATTTTATATGGCAATTTATAACAAATTGTGGCTCTTTCTATTTTTTTTTATTGTAAACGGGATACTTACTAGCCAGTCACTGCCTGATAAACCCCTTGTAGAAAAATTATATGGAAAGTCAGGACAAGATATAATTACAGACATCACAGAAAACTGGCGTGGAGATATTATTGCCACTGGTACATCCAACAATGGCATAAACGGAGGTAAGGATATTTATTTGGCTATTCTTGACCCATCATTAGCCTCATTTAAAGAACGATATATAGGTCGAAACAGCAATGATGGTGCTAACCGTATTACTAATATGCCCGACGGACGCATCCTCATTGCAGGATATAGCAGCATGCCAAAAAATAAAGTACCCAATAAATCATATAAAGGGGGAAAAGATGGATGGTTACTCATTTTAGATGAGGCAGGGCAATTGGAACAAGAAATTATACTTGGTACCCTTGCTGATGATGAATTAATTAAGGCTTTTATCATAGACCAAGACACGCTAATTGCAGTGGGAAATAGTGCAGGTAGCGTTTGGTTAGTATCCACTGATATTCAAGGAAATGTAATATGGGAGAAAACAATACAGTCAGAAAATAAAACAACTCAAATTAATAATGCCTTAATCATAGGAAAGCAATTATTCACAATAGGTTATGTAGAAGAAAAAGGAATAAAAAAAATGTGGTTAGCTGCCTTTGATAATAAAGGCAAGCAACTTTGGGAAAAAGTTATTCCTACAAAAACAGCCACTGAAGGGTATAAATTACTAGAAATCAGTAAAGAACGAATAGGTATTATTGGCTATGCACACGACCAAAATATCCGTGAAAACGGAATTTATTATTTGATAGATTATAGTGGAAATTTAGCAAATTATATTTCACTGGGCGGAAGGGAAGATGACAGATTCCTAGATGCTCATCATCTTCATAATGGGCGTATTGCTGCTATCGGGCGTAGTAAGTCCTTTGCCAGAGGCAGCCGACGCGACAGAATATGGACCGTTATACTTAATGAAAAAGATGGTAAATACGAAGTTAAAGAAGAGGCATTTTACGGAAGCAAAATGGAAGATAATGGCTATACTATATTTCAGCGCAGCAGTGGAGGAATAATAAGTGCAGGTAGAAGCAGCCAAGATATTTTAAAATCATCACAAGGATGGATAGCGCAACTTACTAAACCTGTTGAACCTAGTGAAATAAAAAAAGAACTACAAATCACTACTTTTTCTGTAAAGTACAATAATGGAGAGACCTTAAAACCTAAACAGAGAGCTTATTTACCCATAGAGATTTCTAATCCTAATGAAAAAGGTGTGGTTCAGCTTAAAGTAAACATTATAAAAAAGCAAAGTAATGCGCCAGAATTAAATTCAGTTATTTTAGCTCCTTTGCAAGAGAAAACGACAAGAAAAGATTACTTACCACTCCTACTACCAGATACTATTATAGAAAGTGGAATTTATAATTATGAAATCCAAATTACACAAGCTGGTAAAGTAATTAGCGAAGCAGTACCTTTTGAATTGCATGTGGGAGAAGGTGAAGTAGCTAAAATATTAGTTAAATTATCAGCCCCTTCTATTCGTCTAAAACGCAATCAAGACAATAATATCGCCATAGAAGTCCAGAATGTAGGCAATATTGATTTGAATAATATGACCGCTATTGTACTTGAAAATACAAGTTCTAATCAACCCAACATTTTTCTAGGAAATATTGAAAAAGCAACCTCGAAAATATATAATGTATCTTATAAAATAGCTGCTGATTATCCACTGGATAGCCTTTGGCTAAAAATTCGATTCATAGACGAAACGCTTTCTTTTACCGAAGTCCTGGATATATCGTTGGCGATAGAAGATGAGTTAACTGTGTCAAAACCAGATACTTTAGCCAAAACAAGTATGGATTTTATTACGGCAATCTGGCTTCACCCTAACCCTGATTATTACAGCGAACCTCGAATTGTTTGGAACGAGGACGAAATCGTGCTACAAGTAAAAGGTATTTCCAATAAAAGTATTGATAAGCAAAATTTTTGCTTGGAAGTAAATGGACAACCTTGTACTACTGGAGCTAAAATGGATGAAGTTACACTAAAAGGTAGCCGATTTAGTAGAACTTTTATCCAAAAAGTAAAACTAGAAGAGGGTATAAATACAGTGAAAGCAGTCATTAGCAATACCTCAGGAATAACTTCGACGGAAACGCTTGAGCTAATTTACTCTCCTCGAAAACCTATTTTGCACATCGTTTCTATTGGTGTGCCTTCCGTAGATTTAAAATATACGACTAAAGATGCTCGCGATTTTATCAGTGCCATTCAAGGTCCTTTAGCTTCCAATCAGGCATTTCAATCTGTTTTCTTAGATACCTTAACTTTAGAATCGAATACAACAAAGACAGAGGTATTAAAAACATTGCGAAGATTGCAATATAGATTCGACGATAAACAAATTATGCCTCAAGATTTAATTATCATTTTTATATCAGCACACGGTATTAGTACCAATAAAGGTGAATTTAGAATTGCGACCAGCGACTACGACAGCCCTTTCCTACAAGAAACGAGTTTAGATTTTGAAAAGGAAATTATTAATTATTTGAATACGATTAACTGCCAAAAATTATTTTTCATAGATGCTTGTCATAGCGGAGCGGGAAAACAAGAAGGCTTTTCCGCACAAGCATCCGGCACAGAGATAGTTGATGTGGTCAATACTAGGAAAGATATTAATTTGTTACTTTCTTGTGGGGCTAACGAATACAGCTATGAAGACGATAATTGGCAAAATGGGGCATTTACAAAAGTTTTAGTACAAACATTTCAAAATTTTGAGCAACAACCTTCTAACTTTGACCTTAACAAGGATAATAAATTGGATATTAATGAATTGTACCAGCAATTACAAGTAAAAGTACCTCAACTGGTACAATCCAAACGTCCAAAACCGCAAACTAGCCAATACCCTTTGTTGATTTCAAAAAGCGCAGAAAAACCTATTATTTTATTTCAATTACCAGATAAAAAATAAAAAAATGAAACTATTTTTTTTTGAACAATAAATTAGGGTTTATTCTACTATGTTGGGCAGCCGGATTTATACCACTGACAGCACAGCAACTTCCTTACTACACTCAATTCAGGCAGTTCCAACAAGTCATTAATCCAGCCTCTGTCAATAGTGATTTTTTTCTTTATGAGTACAACATCACGCTCAATATTGCCTCCAGGCTACAATGGATTGACCACAACGAGACACCAAGAACCTCCTTCTTTTCGGGAGAATATATCTCTAATTTTGGCAATAATTTTGAGTTAGTTACTGGGGCGACCCTTCTACAAGATAGGACGGGTCCTTTAAGTTCAACGGGTAGTTATGCACGAATAGGAAGTATGTTAACGAGCGATCCTTATTTTGGTGCGCTTTCCATTGGTTTTGGAGTAGGATATATCAATTACAGATTAAACGCTGATAGAATTGCATGGAAAGACCTTGATGACCCAAATATTCCTTTATTGAATTTTTCCTACAACCGTTCAGAAATCAGTACTGGTATATATTACTATAAGCGCATACAAGAAGGTTTTTTAGATGGTGATAATATCTACGCAGGTTTATCCGCCATTAGATTACTAGACATTACAAAAGCCTCAGACATTGAACGTACATCTACGATACAACCTGTTGGGCATTATTATGGAAACTTAGGATGGTATCATTTTTTCAACGAAGAAGCATTCTTAGAAACTTCTCTTTGGGCAAAATATACAAAAGGTTCGCCTGTGAACATTGATTTTAACGCTCGTTTTCAACCCATCCGCACGTTTTGGTTTGGCGGAGGTTTCAATTTCAATGGTGCAGTCCATTTAGAGACAGGTGTTAATATCCCTAATTTCTTGCTCAATAATGCCAACTTTAAAATTGGTTATGCCTTTAATCATAGCATAGCCGCCTTTGGGCTTGACCTGGGCACATCGCACGAACTCAATATCAGTTTACTTTTAGATTCTTACCGTTAGTAAGTAACATTCTTTATATTCCGCAATATAGTGTTGATGCCAGTGAGTGAAAGTCTAGGTTGAGCAATCAGCATAGACTTTTATACTTTATCAAATAAAGCAACTAATCAATACTATACTATGAATAAATTTAGCATTTTAAAAAAATTTATTTGGCAATATAAATCTGCCACGATAGGTTTACTAATCCTTAACTTTCTTAGTAATCTATCTACACTGGTTGTTCCTATCCTATTAGCTCAGACCTATGCACTACTCTTTGATTACCAATCAACTAGGGGAAGATTATTGCAAAATTTAGGTATTCCACTCGAAAATTCTTTTCATCAGCAACTATTTTGGTTTGGTATTTTTATTGTAGTAAAAGGCATAATTGATTTTTTTAGAAAGCAACAACAGGGCAAATTATCGGAATATTTTCTTTTCTACTTACGCGATACTTTATTTAAGCACCATCTTAAAATGCAACTTAGCCTCTACGAGCAGAAAGGCATAAGTAAGTATCTATTGCGCTTTAGTGGCGACCTTTCCAGCATACAGCGATACCTAACAAAAGGAATATTACAATTTTCTACAGATACTATGCTTATATTAATGAGTATTGTTTTTATTTTTTATTTAGAACCTAGTGTTGGTGCTATCATTAGTACCTTATTTTTATTGGCTTCTATTCCTATATTTTTTATTAATAAGAAAATAAGAATCTTAGAAACCAACAGGCGTAATCAGAAATCAGGTTTATTATCCTTTGTTAATAAATGCTTAATTAACATCACATCAGTAAAAGCACTCAATAAAGAATCGCTAGAATTAAGTAGATTCCTAAAAAGAGCAACCAAGATTAAACAGCTAGGAGTCAAGTACCATCATCAATCTGCACTTCTGGAGTCCATTATTTCTACTTCGCTTTATGGTATTATTATATCTATTTTTATTCTTATTTTTTATTTAAAACAATCGGGATATGCTGTTACAATGGATAATTTATTTATCGTTGTCATTCTTTTACTCTATCTGCGCACCACTCTACTTCGCTTATTGAAGGTAGGTTTAGTCTGGGAGAAAGGTAGCATCTCGCTCCAAAAAATAAATAATCTATTACAGCATCCTGTGGCTGAAAATTATAATACAGCAGAAGTAAAACTCAAAAAACCAATACTCAAGGTAGATAATATAACTTTATCTTTAGAGGAAAAAACGATTTTACCAGAGTTAAACTTTGAGCTAAAACCCAAAGAATTAGGGGTAATTTTAGGTCAATCAGGTTCAGGGAAAAGCACCATTGTAAAATTATTAGCTAATTTATACACACCAAATCAAGGAGAGATTCGACTTAACGAATATAGCTTTGAGCAACTCCCCCCAAAAATCATTAGAAGGCAATTTAGCTTTCTTTCTGAAGTAATGCCACTGTACGGGCGACAAATAGCAGAAGCCGTTGTGTATAGCGCAAAACGTAGAAAACAAGCACTTGAAGTCTATGAAGAATGGCAGCAGGAATTTCCAATACTAAAGGAAGTTAGTTTCCATACGCCACTACACGAAACTACGCATCTAACTGCTACTCAATTACAATTATTAATGTGGTTCAGAGCCATACAATCCAATAAGCCTTTTTTAGTGCTAGAACATCCATTTCAGCATCTAGACTTACCTACTGTAAAAGCACTTTGGGAAAAAATACCAAAAAATACAGGAATTTTATTATTACTAAACGACACACAAACTATTGATTATCTTAATATTAAATCTAATTGGGAAATTAATTTAGATTCATATTTAGAAAAAAATTCAATCAACTTGGTAACATTTAAAAGTTTGTACGATACTATTAAAACAACGCAGAATTAAATAAATAAAAAATAAAACTTAAAAAAATAAAACATTTGATTATGGAAAAGAGAATTAAAAAATCGTTTGCTTGTTCTAAAGTAGAACAGTTCCAAATTGACGAAGCACTTGTTTCTTCATATACGCCAAAAATGGGTGATGTAGGTATCTTTAAAGTATTAAAACCTAACGGAGGTTATATTTTAAATCCAAGCGGTACAAATTGTGATATTTTTGAAGATGATTATATTATGTTGGCGTTCGGCAACCGTTATGCAACTAGCCAACTTGAGGGTTATGTTCCTGAAAGCCCAGTAAGTAATTGTCAATTATTAGGTCGTGGTGGAGTTGCAGGCTCTCTAAAAAGTTTGAGTGGTGTTAACAAGAAAGTTCCATCTGAACTAAAATTGGTTGGCTACGCTACTAATTATTACGGAGAAGTGATTAATACAATTCAAAAAGAAGAATTGTCTTTATTCTCTCCTTTGACCATCAACAGTAAAGTTATTTTGTCTATTGGTTCTACTATGGATAGCGGTAAGACAACAACTGCTGCTTATTTGTGCGGTGGGTTAAGCAAAGCAGGTTATAAAACAGCTTATATAAAACTAACAGGTACAGCTTTCCCAAAAGATGCTAAATTTGTTTACGATAGAGGAGCTGATTTTGCCATAGACTTCACGCAATTTGGTTATCCTTCTACTTTCTTATGCGAGAAAGAAGAGTTACTTGACTTGTACCAATCTCTAGTAAACATCGCACAGGATGCAGTAGCACCAGACTATATTGTCGTAGAAATTGCGGATGGTATCTTACAACGCGAAACCAATATGTTGTTAAATGATAGACGATTTATGAGTAGCGTACATCAAGTAATCTTCTCTTGTGGCGATAGTTTGAGTGTATTAAGTGGCTTACAAGTATTGGATAAAATGAATATTCATCCTTTTGCAGTGGCTGGATTATTTACCGCTAGCGACCTATTGGTAGCAGAAACTAAAGCGATGATAGATACGCCTGTTCTAACATTAAGCGACCTTTTGAAAGGTGTCTCCATCCAACATTTAAAGACATCAGTACAATTGAAAAGTAAAGCTATTGCTGCTTAACAATTATAAATTTTTATTCTACAATTAACCTGCTTATTTTAAAAATAGGCAGGTTATAAAAGTAAAGTATTATGCAATATTCTAAAACAGGGGCAGCTATTTTTAGCATATCCATACTCTTTTTGCTTATGCTGCCTGTAAAAGAAAATTTAAAAGAAAAACAAAAGGATAACTTTCCACTTTCGCATTATCCAATGTTCTCGAAAAAAAGGGATAAAACTTATGAAGTGAATTATTTTATAGGCTATGATAAAAATAACAATCGCTATAAAATTCCATACCAATACATTAGCTCTGGCGGTTTCAACCAAGTTAGGAGACAAGTAAACAGAGAATGTAAGAAAAAAAGCACTGAAAAATTTACAAAAAAGGTAGCTAAAAGAATTGCTAAACTAGAAGAAACACCTTTTAGAGATTTACACAAGATAGAATTAGTGGAAGGAGAATACGATTTGGATACTTATTTTCTTACTAGCAACAAAGCACCTATCAGAGAAAAGGTACTTAGCGCTACAAATATAGAAAGACCATGAAAAATATAATCAATAAACTCAGTTCCTTTTGGTTTACAGCTATTGCACCAGAAAGAATTGCTATCATCAGAATTATTACAGGACTTTTTTCACTTTGGTACTTAATAACTCGCTTCAGCATGATGCAGCGGATTGCAAGGTCAAGCACATCTAAATTTGAGCCAGTAGGTATCGTAAGTTTTCTTGAAAGCCCTCTGTCAATAGAGGCATTTAATTGGATACTTTATGCAACGCTTGCTTTGAACGTTCTTTACATTATTGGTCTAAAATATCGTTTTATAGGACCGGCTTTTGGATTAGCGTTTCTTGTAGTAATGTGCTACCGCAATTCATGGGGCATGGTTTATCATAATTACAACATACTTGTTCTGCACATCTTTGTGATTGGTATGGTAGCTGCTGCCGACAAATTATCAGTAGATGCTTGGTTAAAAAGAAAGAAAGTTACAAACAGTTATAACGAAAACAACTGGCAATACGGCTGGCCCATACGCCTACTTTCATCCATAACCGTAGGAAGCTATATACTAGCAGGTTTAGCAAAAGTTATGGGTGAACTAACTTGGGGGTGGATAGACGGCAGTGCGATGCGTTCACAAGTAGCAGTTGATGCCTTGCGAAAGGAAATGTTTGGTGGAGCTGCCACCCCACTTTTTGAGTTTTTGTATCCTTACACCATTTTATTTACCATTATGGGAATTGTTTCCTTGATTTTAGAACTAGGTGCTTTCATTGCATTGACAAACAAACACATAGGTATTGCTTGGGCATTAATTACTTGTTCTATGCACTGGGGAATTTTGTTTATGATGGGTATTGATTTTCCTTATCATTATTCTGGCATTATATTTTTATCATTTTTTCCTCTTGAAAAAGCATGGTTTATATTGAGACGGCTACTGAACCAAAAGCGTGAAGTAGCCGCTTTTGAAACCTCATACGAAGCTACTTCTATTGTGTTATTCGATGGTATTTGTAACTTCTGCGATGCTAGCGTTCGTTTCATTATAGATAGAGATTATAAAAATGTTTTTCAATTCACGTCCATCCAATCAGAAACAGGACAAGCCTTGTTAAAAGAATATAATGCACCTAATGACTTATCTACTATTGTTTTAATTGATAAAAAACTAGGTAAGGTCAGAACAAAAAGTAGTGCCATTTTATACATAGCTAAGTATTTAAAAGCGCCTTGGTTTTTATTTTTCGGTTTCATTATTGTACCCAAACCATTGCGCGATTTAGCCTACACTATTTTTGCAAAGAATAGGTATCGTTGGTTCGGTCAGAAAGATGTTTGCGAAATTCCTTCTATGGAAGCACAGTCGCGCTTTTTATAAAATAACCTTCTACCACTTGAAAGTAAAGGTAGTACGGCAAGTAAGCTTTGCCTCTCGGAGTAAGGTTCTCTTTTTGAGAATGCTTACTCTTTTTTTATGCTTTCAAAGCAAATGCAAAACATTTTTGAAATCACTAATTATGATAAAATTTTCCATTTACATAAATTTAATATAAATTTAATTGTTATTTCAATTAACTACAATAGTTTATTGCGTTATTCATTTGAACAAAAAAAATACAAATGAAATTAACTAATTATCTTAAAAATTTGGTTGGTCATACTGAATGTTATCATTCAAAATCCAATCAGTGCATGAAGTCATTTAATCCCAAGTATTTAAATTACTTGCTTTTAAGTTTTGCTGTAACCAGTTGTGTGCTTTCAGTTCATGCTCAAAATGAAAAGTTCACTGTTTCTGGTTATGAGGGTAGTACGCTCATTGGGAAATACCAATCAAATTATGTACAATACCTCGTACCAGAAGGACCGCTGACTTACGATGAATTTTTAAAAAAATCAACCCCCGAAGGTTCTTTAGAGTGTTTTCTCTACAAAGGTCCGTCAGGTCGCACCGCTTTGGAAGTATTCAGAAATTATGAGCAACAACTTAAAAAATCAGGGTTAAAAATTCTATTCAGTTGTTCTGGCGATAACTGTCGTGATGCTGGATACCAAAATTTTTTCATAACACTTTATGGAAATACTCATAACAAAGTAGAGCGTAGAGAGACCTTTCCTGCAAAAGAGATAACCAACATTTACAGTGGAAGCTATTATTTAAGTGCCTTGCTGAAAGGTTCGGAAAGCAACAAATATGTTACAGTGGGGATTGCCGATGTAAATAATGTTATTTACACATACATAGATATCTTGACAGAAAAAAATATGGATACCGATATGGTCAAGATAACTGCCGAATACATCAAAAAACAAATTAAAGACGAAGGCAAAGTGGCTATTTATGAAACCCTATTTGAAACAGGAAAAGCTACTTTATTGCCTTCTGCTACAAATACTATCAACGAAATGCTCGCCTATGTTAAGGCAAACCCCACCAAAAACTTCTATGTGGTAGGACATACGGACGATACAGGTGATTTTGATGCAAATATGACACTCTCTTTTCAACGCGCACAAAGTCTTGCAAATGAACTGATAAAAAAAGGTGTGCCTGCGCGCCAGATTATAGCCAAAGGCGTAGGTCCTTTAGCACCAGCAAGCACCAATCAAACTGATGCAGGAAAACAGCGAAATCGGCGTGTGGAATTAGTTGAGCGATTGAAGTAAGATTAAAAGAGATAACTCTAATGTAGATTTTAATACCTCTCTGCGCAGGAAATGATAAAGTAAGTCAAAATAAATAAATGGCTGGATAAGTACGCGTGTGCACTTATCCAGCCATCTACTTTTATAAGGTAGCATTTTCAGCTTGTAAGGCTTAATTCACTTCTTCTACCTCTTCAAAAGTTAGGTCTTCATTTTCTCCTTGCCACCAAGGTTCTTTTTTGAAGGTCAGCCCCAAATAATCCTCGTGGATGTAAATAGTGTCGCCTGCCCCAAATTCGCCAGCCAGTATTTTCTTAGAAATTGGATTGATGACTTCTCTCTGTAAAACACGCTTCATTGGTCTTGCCCCAAATTGAGGATCGTAGCCCAGTTCAGTCAACAAGTTTTTAGCACGGTCGCTTATTTTTACGATTATTCCTTGTTTTGCCAGCATTTTATCTACTCCTTTCATCAGCAAGCCCAAGATTTCCTTAATTTCCTCTTTCGTGAGTGGCAAAAACATAATTTTCTCATCAATGCGATTCAAAAATTCTGGTCTTAGGTTTTGTACAAGGAGGTCAAATACCTCATTTCGAGTAGTTTCGAGTATTTCCACACGATGCTTATCACTAGCTTCTTCTAAATCTTCAAAATTTTCGAGAATCAACTGTGCTCCCATATTAGAAGTCATAATAATAATGGTGTTCTTGAAATTAGCGACCCTACCTTTGTTGTCAGTTAAGCGACCATCATCCAATACTTGCAATAAAATATTGAAAGTATCGGGATGTGCTTTTTCAATCTCATCCAACAAAATAATAGAGTAAGGTTTTCTGCGCACGGCTTCCGTGAGTTGTCCGCCTTCGTCATAGCCCACATAGCCTGGAGGGGCACCCACGAGGCGCGAAACGCTATGCTTTTCTTGGTATTCGCTCATGTCAATCCTCGTGATGGCTTTGTCGTCGTTGAACAGAACTTCGGCTAACGCTTTAGCTAGCTCTGTTTTGCCCACCCCCGTCGGTCCTAAGAAAATGAACGAACCAATCGGTTTTTCCGAGTCTTGCAACCCTGCACGACTTCTGCGCACTGCATCAGCTACCGCTTCTACGGCTTCTTTTTGTCCAATTACGCGCTTGCCAAGTTGGTCTTCTAGCTTCAACAATTTTTCGCGCTCGCTTTGCAACATCCGCGTTACAGGAATACCCGTCCAGCGACTAACCACACCTGCAATGTCTTCTGCTGTTACTTCCTCATTCGTAAATCGCTTTTCTTGAGGGAGTTGCGCCAATTTTTCTTCGGCTACTTTTAACATATTGCGCTGCTCCTGCAACTGACCATATCTTATCTTAGCCACCGTTCCAAAGTCGCTTTCTCTTTCTGCACGCTCGGCTTCTAACTCTAGTTCTTCGATACGTTTCTTTATGTCCTGAATGCTATCTACAATTTCCTTTTCCGTTTTCCATGTAGCAGTCAGGTTATCCAAATCTTGTTTAGCATTGGCTAATTGCTCAGTCACTAGATTAAGCATTCGCTCATCTTTTTCTCGCTTCACGGCTTCGCGTTCGATTTCTAACTGGCGAACTTTACGCTGCATTTCGTCAATTTCATCAGGTACGCTATCCAACTCCAAACGCAATTTTGCAGCCGCTTCATCAATTAAATCAATGGCTTTATCTGGCAAATGGCGGTCGGAGATATAGCGTTTAGAAAGTTCTGCTGCTGCTACCAATGCTTCATCCAGAATCTCAATTTTGTGATAAACCTCGTACTTATCCTGTAATCCACGAAGGATAGAAATGGTATCCTCCACACTTGGCTCATCAATCAACACGGTTTGGAAACGACGCACAAGCGCTTTATCCTTTTCAAAGTATTTTTGGTACTCATCTAGCGTCGTTGCACCGATAGTTCTTAACTCACCTCTTGCCAGTGCTGGTTTCAGGATGTTGGCAGCGTCCATAGCGCCTTGCCCACCACCTGCTCCAATTAAAGTGTGTATTTCATCAATAAATAAAATAATTTCGCCATTGCTTTCTGTTACTTCCTTGATAACACCTTTCAAGCGCTCTTCAAACTCTCCTTTGTATTTCGCACCTGCAATAAGGGCTGCAATGTCGAGCGTATAAATTTTAGTGCTTAGCAAATTTTCAGGCACATCGCCCTTTACAATGCGCCAAGCAATGCCTTCCACGATAGCAGTTTTTCCTACGCCTGCCTCACCAATGAGCAAAGGATTGTTCTTTTTTCTACGCGAAAGAATGTGTAGAGTACGTCTGATTTCTTCATCTCGCCCAACGATAGGGTCTAGTTTTCCATTTTCTGCTCGTTCGTTCAAATTAACAGCATACTTGCTCAAAGCGTTGTAGCTATCTTCTGCGCTTGGGCTTTGCACTTTACGCCCTTTACGCAATTCGTGAATAGCAGCAGTTAAGTCTTTTTCGGTTACGCCTAGTTCTTTTAATATTTTTGCGCCTTTATCATTTCCTTTTAGAATGCCAAGCAAAATCAATTCAATTGAAATAAATTCATCGCCAAATTCTGTTA
The DNA here is from genome assembly GCA_937944245.1 of uncultured Saprospiraceae bacterium. Classification (GTDB taxonomy): domain Bacteria; phylum Bacteroidota; class Bacteroidia; order Chitinophagales; family Saprospiraceae; genus JAAUTG01. The sequence continues at coordinate 73,505 of CALDYY010000094.1, forward strand.
GCATTTTTTTAGCCACGGCTAAGGCTTTGTTGGCATCGTTAGTTAAATATTGCTTATCTGTTCCACTAACTTTAGGGTAGGTTTTAATAGATTCATCCAATTTTTTTTGCAAAGTGGGGATGACAACACCTACTTTTTTGAGTAGAAACTCGGCTACATTTTCATCAATTTCCAATATTCCTTTCAGCAAATGAGGCGTATCTACATTTTGTTGTTCTAAAGCACCTGCGATTTGTTGCCCTCGCACGATAGCTTCTTGTGCTTTTATTGTGAAATTATCAAAAGTCATATCTATTTTATGTTAATTTTAATTGTTTTAATAATTGATGTTTTCCATTTAACTCTTTGCAAAATACTCGCCAAGTATCAATTTCTGTTACTTTAACTGCTAATTCAATCAAGCAATGTCAAAATGACATTATACTTTCGACAAAAAGTGTCTTTATGACAGATTAAAAGGAAACGTTCTAGCTAATCTTACTCCATGCTTTGGTTTTCTTAGCATATGCGTCTAAGTAGATTTTTAAACTAGCGTGTTCTGGTTTTTCGAGTAGGGGATCATTTTCTAAAATTCGATAAGCGATTTCACGCGCTGTTTTTACGATTTCGCCGTCTTTAGAAAGGTCGGCAAGTCTAAAATTAAGAATACCACTTTGTTGCGTACCTTCAATGTTGCCAGGACCGCGTAATTTTAAATCAGCTTCCGCAATTTCAAACCCGTTGTTGGTGCGGCACATCGTTTGGATGCGTTCTCGACTTTCTGCACTCAATTTGAAACTAGACATCAAAATACAGTAGGATTGCTCTGCGCCTCTACCTACGCGACCGCGCAACTGGTGTAACTGTGAAAGTCCAAACCGCTCCGTGTTTTCTATCACCATAGCAGAAGCATTTGGCACATTTACGCCGACTTCAATGACGGTGGTAGCCACCATAATTTGGGTCTCGTTTTTTACAAAACGCTGCATTTCAAAGTCCTTATCGCTGGGCTTCATACGTCCATGCAAAATGCTAATTTGGTATTGCGGCATTGGAAATTCACGACTGATGGCTTCGTAGCCCTCTTGCAGGTTCTGCAAATCCAATTTTTCAGATTCTTCAATAAGCGGATAAACAATATAGATTTGCCGCCCCTTAGCGATTTCTTGCCGCATAAATTCAATAACTTGCAGGCGATGATTTTCAGTTTTATGTAAGGTTTGAATAGCTTTCCTTCCTGGCGGTAATTCGTCAATCACCGATACATCCAAATCGCCATAGATAGTCATTGCCAATGTGCGCGGAATGGGTGTGGCGGTCATTACAAGTACATGGGGGGGATAAGGGTGTCCCTTCTTCCAGAGTTGAGCGCGTTGTTTCACACCGAAGCGATGCTGCTCATCGGTGATGGCTAAGCCTAAATTTTTGAAAACAACCCAATCTTCAATAAGTGCGTGCGTACCAATAAGAATATGAATATCGCCACTGGCAAGGAGTTGAAGTAATTTTTCCCGCTTTTTTCCTGTTACACTTCCCGAAAGGAAACCTACTTGAAGCCCCATTTCTTTTACATAATTGGAAATGGATTGATAGTGCTGCTGGGCTAGAATTTCAGTAGGTGCCATCAAACAAGCCTGAAAACCATTATCCAACGCCATAAGCATCGTCATCAAGCCAACAATAGTCTTGCCACTACCGACATCGCCTTGTAATAAGCGATTCATTTGAATGCCTGTTTTAAGGTCATTTCTGATTTCCTTTAGCACGCGCTTCTGCGCATTGGTGAGGCTAAAAGGAAGATGTTTCTCGTAGAAATTATTGAAATATTCACCAATATTGCCAAAGATATGACCTTTTATTGTGTCCTTGCGTCGCCGCTTGATTTGTAGCAAACGCATCTGCAAAAAGAATAATTCTTCAAACTTCAAGCGATTTTGTGCCTTATCGAGTTCCTTTTGGTCGCTAGGGAAATGAATATGCTGAATGGCTTGAAAGCGAGAAGGAAACCTGAATTTTTCTACTAGGTAGTTAGGTAGATTCTCGGGAAAATCTGCTTCTGTAAGTTGTTGGAGTAAAGTTGCCATCAATTTTCGGCGTGCTTTTACATCCAAGCCTTTGTTATTGAGCTTATCAGTGCTGGGATAAACAGGAGCAAATGTTTCTGCCCGTTCTAGGTTTTCTGGATTGATAGTTTCTATTTCAGGATGAGCCATGCTAAAGCCATCTTTGAAACTGGTCAATCTACCATAGACGACATACTCTGTTCCAATAACTAGCTGTTTTTCAATGTAGTAAATACCTTTGAACCACACCAGTTCAATCGCTCCTGTGGCATCGCGTAGTGTACCTACTAGCCTTTTTTTTGCGCCTTCGCCTAATACTTCAAGTCTTCGGAGTACTCCTTTGATTTGAACTTCTCCACTTTCTTCTGTTAGATTCTTGATGTCGTGGAACTTGGTTTTATCCACATAACGAAACGGGAAATGAAATAGGAAATCCTGAAAAGTAAACACACTCAACTCTTTGCGCAGCAAATCGCCACGCATAGGACCAACTCCTTTTAGATATTCGATTGGGCTATTGAGTATGTCTTGCTTATTCGTCATTCCATAGAAAATAGCTGACTTTCAAAAAAGTTCGCTGCTGTGCTGACGCAACATCATCTCAACAACACCATTTTTCCAATTTCACCTTTGAAGTATTGATCGGTTCGTGTATCATATTTTTCGTAATTACCTCCGTTTGCGCCTTTTATCATTACTCGATAAAGGTAAACACCATTGCCCAAACGGTCGCCGTATTCGTCTGTACCATCCCAGCGAAAGGCTGTTCTGTTTAGTCCAATTTTCAAATCGCCTAGTTCTTCCATACCAATTTCTCGTACCACTCTACCCGAAATGGTCATAATTTGAATTTTCATATCTTCAGGTAGTTGCTCGCCTGTTAAAGTGAATACAAATTGCGTGGACGTAGTAAATGGATTCGGATAATTGAAAACATTGGAAATACCCAACTCTGTAATTACTTCAAAATCAATGGTGTATTTATAAGCACCTGCTCTATTGCCCGTTGCATCCACTGCTTTTACTTGTAATTGATATTTCCCATTTTCTGCAAATTCAGGTCTAAATTCTATTTTGGCTTCATTTTTCTTCTCTATATTACTTTCCTCTGCTGGGAAAAAAGTAACACGAGGGTCATTTATCGGAATTAGCTCTAATTTTCCCGATGGATAAAGTACTGCTAACTCAAAGAGCGATGTGTCTTTCAAGGCTAAAAACTTGTTTTCATCTCGCAGACTAACTGTGATATTAGGTTTAGGCGAGACAATATCCCCATTCAGAATGCGAACACCATCAAAAGCTACATCAATAAGCGGATTCCTGACATCACTAATGACAACAAAGTTTTTTACTGCAATATTATTGAACTCGTACAATTCAACTTGTTCTTGGTTGGGATTTAGCTCCACTACGAACTGGTGTCTGCCATTGAGTTCTTTAGTGTTGAGTTCAAATTTAGTGTTGATTGTTCCCTGTGCTGCTAATGGCGCTACCCGTCTTTGATATTTCCATTCTTTATTTTGCTCGCTAATAACGGTGTATTGTATCAATAGGCTATCCATAGCTATATCAGATGGATTGGCAATCGCCATTTCTAGTGTCAACGTTTCGCCTTGCTGCAAGGTATCTGCATGGAACTTTAAGCCTTTGGCTGCTGCAAAAGTAGCATCGGGTAGCGATTCGTAAAGCACTTGCCAATTTTTTAGTTGTGGCATCGTATGGTTAGTCGTATCTTCTGCGTATAGCTGAAGTTGTAAATAAGGATATTGCCGAGCATCAATCTGGCTTAAATTGGCATTATTCGCTGTTACTTTTTCTAGCAGTAACGCTTTGCTACCATCGTTAGCAACGCCGTAAATATTGAGATTCACTCTATCTTCTGCTTCAAGATTTTTCATTTGCCATTCGACAGATGACCAAGATTTCGCAGGACCGATGATTGTAGAATTAGTAGTGCCATTGTTGCTTTTTCCTTTCAGTTGAATTTGACCAACGATAATGTCATCAGGTAAAGTGGCTTTTAGTTCCACGCCTTCAAAATTCGGGTTATCTTTTTGGTAGATAAAAATATAAGGCAGTTGATTTTGTGCTAAGGAGCGCACTTGCTCCGCACCTTGTTCTTCCAACAGTTGAAATAGATTTTTGCCATAGGCAATGGAATCGGCTGCCCACTGATTGGCATAATACCCAAATGCGGCACTGCGTTGCGTGGTGAATAGCGCAACTATTTCTCCTGAGGGAATGTCTTGCAATTTTCGGATTAACTTTGCGCGTTCTTCTGGCTTGTGCAAATGGAAAATTCCCCAGTTATTAGTTCTATTCTTACAGTTTGGGGTTTCGCCCAGTGGCTCGTAAATTGTGGTACGCTTGAGTGAAATGGGGTCATAAGTAATCAAAATAACTTGCTCCGTGATTTGATGAGGTGGAGGGCAAGCGAATCCAGAGTGCATTCTGAAACCATCTTCAAATATAGCCACCTCAATCCATTCAAGCACTTGATAAGTAGCCCCGCGTATTTCTACATCTTTGAAAAGGTCGCCAAAACTGGTTTGCCTTTGAAGGCTATCCCATTTGGCATTGACTAGGTTGTTTTTTAGTAGTTGATGGAAATGTCCTTGATGCCATCCTGTTAAGCTGTTGGGTAAGTAAGTGAAAGAACTTTCACTCCAAATAAAACCTTGCCCAGATGTTAAGGTGCTATCCACGCTGATGCGCCAATAGTATGTTTTGTTTGGAATAAGATTATTTTCCAGTTGCCATTCAATTAATCCACCTTTTTGATTAATGATTTTAGTTTTTTTCAAAGCACTGTTGAAATGGATGGTGGTATCTAGTTCAAAATAATAATCAATAGCTTCGGAAAAAGGATCATTGCTGGAGGCTTTTAAGGTGGGTCGTTGCTCATTTACAATGGCAAATTCTTGTGGGAAAATTGGCTTCACTTCTTGCGAAGATATGAACAAGGTGAATGTTTCTCGATTGTTTTGTTCTGCTTGTGCTGGCAATTCTTGTACTTCGTTGTCTGCATCAATAGTAACAATCAGTTGATTGATGCCTACCACATTTTCTTTGGCTGAGATAGGTAATTTGATGTTGTATATTTGTTCAAAAATAGGAGACACAATGCGTTTTTTCAATAGGGAAATACGCTTACCACTGGGTAAAATTTGATCAATGACAATCGCTATCGAATCAGCGTTGTACCTGCCTAGGTTGTTGATGACTAAATTGAGTTGAAAGCTATCTGCTTGCACACTAATTACTTTAGGGGCAGTAGAAGTTGATTGTTTGTTGACAATAAAATCAGGTGTTTCGTGTGGATAAACACGCAATGCGGGGTCGCCATGCAGCATAAGCATATGCTTGAGCAGTTCTGAAACAAAAGAACTACCCGATGAGAAGTCTTTAATGTTGGCTTGGATAATTTCACCAAGTGTAGCACCATACTTTTGATTGCCCAGATTTTGGTAGAAATAGCGACCATAAGCACTCAGATTAGATAAATCAGTAAGTGCAGTAGAGCCAAAAAAGGCAATTGCCCCTTTGTCTTCAATAAAAACCCAATCCTCGCTAAGCGTAGTGCGCGCATCGAATACACGGTTGGTATTGCACCCCATCGCATAGAAAACAGGGTATCTTTTACTGTTAGTGTATTGGTCGGGTGAGCCTAGAGAAAAGTCAAGTGTATTGGGTGCAGAATGACCAAAAAAGGTCATCATCGCCGAACCGTTGTTAATGAAACGTTCCACGAGGTTAAAATCTAACTGTTGGACGACATCTGTAGAGTTTTTGAAAAATGATACTACATCTGCACCAAAGGTGCTATTTTCAACGATATTTTGTACAGTTTTTAACTCTCGCTGGATGGTATTTTGAATTCGTGGGTCGCCACCGCCGAAGTGAATAATACGTTTTGTCCATGCTTTATCTTCAAAAGTATGATTGATGTTATTAAGTGCTGATTCAAACTCTTTTACTTTTTTCAGATAAATCCGAATCTGCTCAGGGGTGTGAGCAGCAATGCGCCCCACTGCCATGCGCGGAATGGAG
>CALDYY010000095.1 GCA_937944245.1 uncultured Saprospiraceae bacterium
TTCTTTAAGTGAAAATCAATAGTTTGTGGTTCTGACAATAGGAAGGCGAGGGAATTTAGCGGGCTAAATGACTAAGCCTTACTGAAGTCAGGTTCATAAAATATTGGTTTTCAGTAATTAAAAATTTAAACATGCTCTTAATCTTATCATTACAAAATAGTAGGTATTTTGTGTGATTAATAGCATGTACTAAACAATGTAGAAATAGCTCATCAATAAAAATTGTGATTTATTTCATTGATAAAGGATTTAACTTGTAGCTGTTGGCTCAACTTGATACCCTGTGTTGTAAGTGTCGTAATCATCATTTCGGTTAACAAAACCGATGAACTGCCAATTTGGAATATCGTGGAGCAATAAGCCAAAAGTCCAGTATTCTTCTACGTTATGGGTAAAGTTAGGCTTACTGAATGGTAGCTCTTTACGTTCAATAAGCTCTAAATAGTTGTTGGGGAACAAATAAATCGTGGAATTGTCGAGTAATTTGTGTAATTGTTCAGTGGTAGCGTCATTGTCGTCCAAATCTACATCTAACTCTATGGACATGACATCTCTAGGGGAGGTAGAGCTTTCCATTTGATACAAAAAGCTATGCAACATCTCAAAAAGTACCGTCAAAAAAGGAACTGAACCACCCATTGCTTCTTGGGTAGCCACTTCTTCATCAGAAATCATCCATTTCATATTAGGATAGGCTGCTGCCTCTCTAATTACCCCTTTAATACTGCGTTGTATTGGTGTTTCTTGCTCCATTTTTTTGCTTAACCATTCTTTTGCCTCTTTTTCAAAGGCGTATGTTGAGAGAATATATTGAATTGTTCGTACTTCAACTTGGGTAATAAAACCATTGTCTAGGACATTTACATAAAATAGTTGTGCTTCCTTGAAAGTAGCACTTTCTTCTCTTGTCGCTATTCGATTCGCAAGGTCTATCAAACTTTTCTTGTAATAAATGCCATCAATGAGTGTAAAATCTTTCATGGTTATAATTGATTTTGGAAGCAAGATAAAAGTATTTATTGTTCATTCTACGATTACTAATCTGTTAATAAAAAAAATTAAGCAAATTTTTCTGCTCGCTTCAAAATATAGAATCACCATGAGGATTAATTGGAAGACTATGCACATCATTAACAAAATTTTTATTCTACAAACTAAGGTTAGCGCTTGACTTTTATTATTTATTTATGTAAATTACAAAAAAAATAGAATGTGTTGTTAATTAATTAATAAACATAATTTCACATTTAATTAATAAACAAATTGCAATTTCGCATTCTAAATAACGTACAAACTACTTGATACTGGAAATATACGGGTAAATAAGCAATACAAAAATGAAACGAGAGGTGGAATTGGTTATTATTTCAGATGTACATTTAGGCACTTATGGTTGTCATGCTAAAGAATTATTGACTTATTTAAGGAGCATAAAAGTAAATACACTTATACTAAATGGTGATTTTATAGACATCTGGCAGTTTACGAAAAAATATTTTCCTAAAGAACATATGCAAGTGCTAAACTGCATTCTAAAAATGGCAGAGCAAGGCACTAAGGTTTATTACTTAACGGGTAATCATGATGATAGCTTGAGAAGATACACTGACTTCTCAACTGGCAACATTCATTTGCGCAATCACATGACTATACAACTTAACCAAAAAAAATACTGGATATTTCATGGTGATGTATTTGACCTCTCCATACAATTTTCTCCTTGGGTCGCTAAAATGGGAGGAAAGGGATACGATTATCTTATTTTGTTGAATCGCTTTGTCAACAATGTTCGAGCACGTCTAGGTATGAAAAAAATGTCCTTAGCTGGTAAAATTAAAGATGGCATGAAATCAGCCGTAAAGTTTGTAGATGATTTTGAGGACAAAGCCATAACATTGGCTGCTGAACAGGGATATGATTACGTCGTCTGTGGGCACATTCATCAACCACAGATGCGCAGCATAGAAAAAGGAGGACAACAAGTTATGTACCTCAATTCAGGGGATTGGGTAGAAAATTTGACCGCACTAGAATATCAATGGGGTTGTTGGACGATTTATCAATACGATGAAAATGATTACTTAGACTTGCCGCCACTTTTTGAAGAAATATTGGCAGAAGAAGAGCAATCCTCTACCGCTGCTTTCATATTGGAACAAATGGTACAAAAAACAAATCAACCTAAAAAAGAGTATAGGGCTATACAGCATTTTAGCTATAAGACAATTTAACTATTTACAGGTTAAAAAAGTAAGAGATATGCCAAACTTTTAGTAAGATTTGGCATATTCACACCAAAGGAGAAAAAAGAATGATAAGTTAGATTCCTAATTTCTTTCTTACCAATGGCTCAACATCATCCGAATCTCTGACAAAAAGAATAACATTAGGAATGCTGGTATCAAAAATCATTAAATAACCATTTTCTTTACCTACTGCTTGAATAGCAGCATCTACCTTTTCTAAGATAGGTTTTAGCAATTCTTCTCTTTTTGTAGCCACTTTTTCCATAGCTTCTTCTTCATAAGCCAAAATTTGATCGCGCTCTTTTTCTAGAGCCTTCTCTTGTTGCTGCCTTTGAATTTGAGAAAGCTCGCCACTTTGTACTTTGGCAGCATAAGTTTGAAATTTCTGCTCAAACGCTTTTGCCATGTCCTCACCTTTTTTCATCACACCTTCTTGAAACGTCTTCATTTGTGCGTCAGCAGTTTTCACTTGAGGAAGGCTTTGCAATAAATTACCTGAATTGAGGTGACCATATTTTTGAGCATTCATCTGCATTCCCAAAAATAAACTGAATAAGGAAATTGCTAATACTACTTTTTTCATTGTTAATAATTAAGAACTTATCTGATTGACAAATAGAATTTGATAATGGAAACGTTTTTCTTTTTCATTATGACTACAAAGGTAGCTGGAGTAACTAAACTTTAATAATTTTTAACCAAACCTTAGTATAAATAAAAACAAGATAGTTAATGCGCTCTTCCGTCCTGAGAAAGTTTACTCTATAAGCACTTGTGCCATTACAGGTAAATGGTCAGAAGGGAAGCGACCACTCCACGAATCCGAAAGGATGGCGTGCTTTTTTACTTTTACATTATTCTTGATGAAAATATAATCAATACGTCTTCCCGGCTCACCTGGAAACTGAAAAGCACTCCACGTTGCCAACGGTCCATGATGAGGCAATTCAGTTACCTGAATGGCATCTTTGAAATGATCGGCGTGCGCTTCATTTACTAATGTTCTGTACATCAATGAAATATCATTTGCATTAAAATCACCTGTAATGATGGTGGGTATTTCTTTAGCAATTGTTTTCACTTTTGATTGGAGTAGTTCAGCACTTTCTTCTCTTGCTTTTTCTCCTCGATGGTCAAAGTGGGTGTTAAAATGAAAAAATATCTTTTGTGTAAACTTATCCTTAAATTTTGCCCAAGTTACAACTCTTGGTAGTGCAGCATCCCAGCCTATGGATGCAACCACATCAGGCGTTTCAGAAAGCCAAAAAGTATTGCCTTCTAGCCACTCAAAGCGCTTAGCATTGTATAGGATAGCGGAAAACTCATTATCTGGATTGGGGTTTTGAGTGCCATCTGTTCTACAAACGCCCACCCATTCATAGTCGGGTAGTGCAGCTTTTAAATCATCCATTTGCCGACGTAAAGCCTCTTGTAACCCAATAATATCAGCCTCGTGGTAACGTATCATACTAACAACCAAATCTTTGCGATTGTCCCAATAATTCACACCGTCCAATGGATTGGCAAAACGAATATTAAAGCTCATAATATGGAAACTAGCTTCAGATTGAGCTTGAAGCATCTGCAATGAAAAAAGGAAGGAGCACAAAATAAGATAGCGCATAGTTTTTTTGCCAAAAATACAACCCTTACATTTTTGTTTGTAACTTTTAAGGTTAAATCTAGCAACAATTCAAAAAAATATTTATTTTTGCAGCCCTTATGAAATCATAAGTCAATTCAAATAGAAATCAAGTCATGCAAACAGTAGCAATTAATGCTCAAGCACGCCCAGAGTTGGGAAAAAAAGCAACGAAATCGTACCGAAATCAGGGTCTTATCCCTTGTGTGATGTACGGCAATGGCAAAGCAATACATTTTACTACTACGCTAAATGAAGTAAAAGGAACTATTTATACGCCTGATTTTAAAATAGTTGAGGTGTCATTGGATGGTGAAATTCACAAATGTATCCTTAAAGAAGTACAATATCATCCTACAAAAGATAACATTCTCCACATTGATTTCCTTCAATTAATAGAAGGAAATCCAGTAAAGTTAGAAGTACCTTTGCGGTTTTTTGGAAACTCTCCAGGCTTAAAGGCGGGTGGAAAATTAGTACAAAGCATTCGCCGTATAAAAATTAAAACACTGCCTGCTAACATAGTGGATGAACTCAAGTTAGATATTTCTGGGTTGGAGCTAGGACAATCTATTCGTGTTAGAGACATTAAGGTAGATGAAAACATTGAAATATTAATTCCTGGAGGAACGCCAGTAGCACTTATTGAAATTCCGCGTGCACTTCGTGCTGCTGCTGCTGCCGCCGCTGCTGCTACGACAAAAAAAGGCAAAAAGTAAGCTATTCCTGAAATAATAAAACCTAATCCAACTTTTTTATTAAGGCATCTTGGATTAGGTTTTTATGCTATAAATTACCTTATAATTTTGAGGGTAATAATAAATGTTTTATTTTGCCACAGCAAAATAAAACATTTATTATGCTAGAATCCGTTGCAGCAAAAAAGAGTTTTCAATCCACACAAGTTATTTATTACGCACTACTAGCTGGGCAGCTACTTTTTGCCACCATCATTATCTTAGTGATTAATCAACCCACTGGTGCGTTTAAAATTGAGTTGAGTGATACATTCACCCTCATTTCTGTCTTAGCTACCGTTTCTGTTCTAGCATTGTCCAATTTCATATACAATCGTCAAATCATGCGAGCCAGTCATATGGATACACTGGCTCAGGTACTGCCTCATTTGACAACAACAACCATTTTGCGCGCTGCACCTATTGAAGGGGTGAATTTGCTTAATTTAGTATTCCTTATGATGACGAACAACCCTTTCTTTTTACTCCCTTTCGCTTTAGGGATACTTATTTTTTTGAGTGTCCGACCTACCATAGATTTATTGCGAAGAGACTACAATCTCGGAGAGGATACACTAAAATTAATCTCATAAACAACGTGTGATAAAATATGAAAGCAGCATATATCTATGACGCTGTTAGAACGCCAAGAGGAAAGGGTAAAATAGGCGGTGCGCTCTATGAAACCAAACCTATTGACTTATTAGCAGCCACATTTAAAGCACTTGCTAATCGCAATCAACTACCCACAGAAAAAGTAGGCGATGCTATCATAGGTTGCGTAACGCCTGTGGATGGACAAGGCTACAACATAGGCAAATCCGCGCTTTTGCGAGCAGGTTGGGCAAATGAAGTATGCGGAATGCAAATTAATCGTTACTGCACTTCAGGTTTAGAAGCAGTGAACTTGGCTGCACTCAAGGTGGCTTCGGATGCTTTAGCTTTGGTGGTGGCAGGAGGTGTAGAAAGCATGAGCCAAATTCCGATTGCTAAAGATGGTGGAGCACTCATTAACGACCCAGAAATAATTAATCAGTTGCTTTACTTACCACAGGGAGTAGCTGCTGATTTAATGGCAAGTTTAGAAGGATTTACCAGAGAACAACTAGATGAATACGCATTGCTTTCACATCAGCGTGCTGCTCATGCACAACGGCAAGGGTATTTCAATAATTCTATGATTTCGGTAAAAGATAGAAATGGTTTGATTTTACTGCATAAAGATGAGATTATTCGACCAGATACAACACTAGAGCAATTATTTCGTCTCCGTCCTTCTTTTCGCCAACTTGGTAGAATGGGCTATGAAGCCATGGCATTACAGAAATACCCCGAATTAGAAGAAATTAACTACGTCCATACTGCCGGCAATTCATCAGGTATTGTGGATGGTGCTGCTGCTATCTTGATTGGGAATGCAGAGATAGGTAATCAACTAGGGTTACATCCAAGAGCTAAAATTAAATCATTTGGTGCAGGTAGCGATGACCCAACTATTATGTTGACAGGCAATATTCCTGCTACGCAAAAAGCCTTAAATTTAGCAGGGATGAGAGCTGAAGATATTGACCTTTGGGAATGTAATGAAGCCTTTGCGGCAGTTGTATTGAAATACCAACAATATTTTAAAATTCCGATAGAAAGACTAAATGTCAATGGCGGTGCTATTGCTATGGGGCATCCACTAGGCGCAACAGGTGCTATACTAGTTGGAACTTTGCTGGATGAGTTGGAGCGAAGAAACCTATCAACAGGTTTAATTAGCCTTTGTGGAGGTGCAGGCATGGGCGTGGCGACTATTATAGAGCACATATAAAATTGGTTAAGCTGTGTTATCAATAAAAAAAACTAATTTCTGAACCAACTAAAACTCACTTACCATGCGCAAACTTCTAATCGGGACACTACTGGTCATTAGTAGCTTTCTTTTAGGACTACTCATTTATTTTTTAATCGTTACAAAAGATAGAAATTCAGGATTTACGATAGACCTCACTGTCAAAGACAACCCCGAAGGACAAATTTATGCTGGTTTTGCAGCACTATCCATCACGCCTGAAGTGCCAGACCGCTGGCACGATGCCAATAACGACGCACGTTACAACCCCAAAGACGGAGATACTTACGAAGACCTCAATAATAATGGAAGGTTCGATGCTGTTTGGATGGCAGGTTTTCAAAATAGCCGCCCAGCGCAAGGCGTACATGATGAACTTTGGGCAAGAGTAATGGTCATTGGAGATGGCACAAGTAAAATTGCCATTGTTTCGTTGGATGCTATTGGTTTTGGAGCAGATGATGCCATTGCAGTTCGCAAAAGTTTACCAACCGATTTAGGAATTACCTACACCGCCATCACGAGTACTCATACACACGAAGCACCTGATTTGATTGGGCTTTGGGGAGAAAGTGATTTTAAGTCAGGAGTGGATAAAGCATACCGTAACTTTGTTCGTGAACAAACAAAACAGGTAATCATTCAGGCTGTGGAGCGAATGCGACCTGCCAAACTTTGCATTGCACAAGACTTGACAGGTGCTGCCAATTTGGTGGAAGATTCTCGACCACCTTATGTAATGGATGAAGGTATTCGATTGATTCAGGCAGTAGATATGATAGCCGATACCACACTAGGGTTACTATTCAATTGGGCAAATCATCCAGAAACGTTGTGGAACGAGAACTTGCTATTGACTTCCGACTTTGTACACTATGTTAGAGAAGGTATGGAGAAAGGTGTTTTTTATGGTGATTCATTGATAAACAAGGGTTTAGGTGGTGTCACAGTTTATGTAAATGGTGCTATTGGCGGGTTAATGACCACTTCACCAAGTTTTCCTATAAAGCATTTGTTCAAAGATACGCTTTATACTGAACCTTCCTTTGATAAAGCAGCGGCACAAGGCTATCGCTTGGCACAACTAGGTTTACTGGCTTTAACAGATACTGTTGACACACATATGATTGAAAAAAGTACCATTTCCTTACGTGCTAAAACATTGAAGTTACCCATGACCAATCCGCTCTATCGCTTGGCTTCTCTATTTAAAATTGTGGATAGAGGATATAGTGGCTGGATGAAAATTCGCTCGGAAGTTGCTTTCTGGCAACTCGGACCAATGAGTTGCTTACACTATCCTGGCGAATTGTATCCAGAGATTTTAAATGGTGGTGTAGAACAGCCAACAGGTAGCGATGTAGGCGTAGCACCTATTGAAGTTCCTGCTTTGCGCTCGCTTATGTCGGGTGATTTTCGGTTTAGCATTGGGTTATCCAATGATATGATTGGCTACATCGTACCTAAGAGCCAATGGGATAGAAAAGCACCTTTTACTTACGACTACAAAGATGCGCCTTATGGTGAAATTAACTCCGTAGGCATTGAAACAGCACCTATACTTTACAAAGCCATGACAGAAGTGATAAAGGATTTACAGTAATCTTATTAAATTTGATATTTGGCACAAAACCAAAATAAAATGAATAAAAATAGTTATTTGATAATCAGTTTGTTGATATTTCTTGCAAGTTGCCAACAAAAAGTTATTGATTCAACCTTAGAAGGATTTGAAATTGACCCTGTTTTTGATATAACACTGGTCGCTGCTGAACCGCTCGTATTCGACCCTGTGGATATGGAATTTGATGAACATGGCGACGCTTACGTATTGGAAATGCCAGGCTATCCTTTTAGCGATTCAGATAGTCGCTTGATTTTCCTAAAGGATAATGACAATGATGGTATTTTTGATGAACGCATTGTTTTTGCAGATAGTCTAGGAATTGCAACCTCTTTTATGCCATATAAAAGTGGGATGTTGGTGGCTGCACCTCCTGATTTGGTTTGGTTGAAAGACAAAAATGGTGATGGCAAAGCGGATGAGCGTCAAGTAATTTTGACAGGTTTTGCCGTAGATAATTTGCAACACAATTACAACGGGCTGACTTATGGCTTGGATAACTGGATTTATGCTGCCAACGGCGGAAATGATGGTGAACCTTACTTTGTAAATCAACAAGAAACAAAAATCAATCTTCGTGGTGGTGACCTGAAATTTCACATTCCTAGCCAACGGTTAGAGCGTTTTGGAGAGTCGTCTGGTGGTTTTGAATTTACTTTCGACCAATGGGGGCGCTTATTTGAAAATCATAACATAGAAGCCATTTCGCATCTGGTTTTTGAAGACCGTTATCTGACTGGGCTTCCTGTTGAACCTGACCATACGCTGACCTTAATTTGTGAACCCGACGAAACAGGTTATACGCGAATTTATCCTATTGGTGAGCAAGAAACAAGAGTGAATCATCCAGAGCAATCAGGCTACTTCTCAGGAGCTTGTGGCATTACATTCTATGGTGGCGGTGCTTTTCCAAAGCCATACAACCATCAACTTTTTGTAGTGGATGTGGTACTAAATTTGATACATCTAGGAATGCTTACTCCCGATGGTGCTGCTTTTAAAACTACTCGAAAATATGATAAATCAGAGTTTCTAGCTTCCACTGACCGTGCTTTTCGACCAGTAAACATGACCGTTGGTACAGATGGTGCACTTTATGTGCTGGATATGCACCGAAAGGTAATTGAACATCCTGAATGGATACCCAATGAAATTGAGGCAACACTTGACTTAGACGCTGGAAAGCAGCAAGGTAGAATTTACCGCATAAGCCCTAAAAAAAACTGGAAACATCAGAAAACTGCTTTGCAAGTTAATGAGCCATCTGCTTTGGTCAAAGCATTAGAAAGTCCTAACCAATGGGTGCGGATAACGGCTCAACGCTTAATGGTAGAGCAGAAAAACCAAGCAGTTGTGCCTTTGCTGGAGCAGTGTTTGGCAAATAACACAACACCTTTAGCGCGCCTACATGCTATGTGGACGCTTGAAGGGCTACAAGTATTGAGTGACAGTTTATTAGAAATTGCGTTAAAAGATAAAATAGACGGCGTTCGAGAAAATGCTATTAAGATTGTAGAAACAAGACTCAATCAATCCCCTGAAAAGTGGATCAATACGCTCTTGGAATTGACATCAGATGAATTTCCAAGAGTAAGAATGCAAGCAGCACTGGCAATTAGCACTTTATCATCAGTCATTTATGAGGACTATGCAGTAAAAATAGGGGAGAAAATGTTTATCTTATTAGAACATCCCGAAACCGATAAATGGATAACACTTGCCGTAATTGCTGCGATACGACAACAACCACAACTTTTTGGTCGTGCATTGCTCGCTATTCATACTCCATTGAATAAGCATAAACAAGAAGTTGCTACTGCATTAGCAAAACTTATTGGTTATCAAGGGGATATTCATGCTTTATCATCTTGGTTGACCTACTTAAACACAACGCCAGTTGATGTAAAAAGCACATTATTGGAAGCCCTAGCTATGGGTTGGAGTAGGTCAGGAAATAAGGTAAACTATGATTTGGATGATTTAGTAACAGCATTAAAACAGTTGGAAGAGCAAAACGACCTTTCTGTAATACGCGCAACTGCTCAACTGCGTCAAGCAATGGGTTTGAGTGTTTCTACGCAAATGAATCAACGGATTACTAACGCATTACAAGAGATAAAGGATAAGACTAATAATCAAGAAGAACGCTTGAATATGCTCAAATTAATAGCACTTGCGCCTTATACGCAACGGGAGCAACTACTATTTGAGCTGTTGGACAATACAGAACCTATTGCACTGCAAAGAGAAGCATTATGGCAGTTGTGGCAGTCAAATCAGCCAAAAGTAGGGGAGCAGTTGCTTGGAAAATGGGCAAGATTAGGGGCAGAAGCTAAAAAACATGCTGGCGATATTTTGCTATACAACACCAATTATCATAAATCATTATTGGCTGCTATCGAAAAGGGGGTAGTCAATTTGGGGGAATTAAATTTGGATTTGGAAAGACGGCGAATGTTGTTATTTTCTGATGACCTCACGGTGAAGAAAAGAGCTGAAGCACTGTTTTCCGATGCAGGGGTGGTAAAACGTCAAGATGCTATTGAGGCAATGCGACCAGCCCTAATGATGGTGGGGCAGGTGGCTAGAGGTCAGGAAGTGTATGAATCCTTGTGCAGTGGTTGCCACCGATTTGGCAATACTGGGCATCAGGTTGGACCTAATCTGACGGAAATACAAAGAAAAAGTAAAGAAACATTGCTCTACGAAATCCTCGACCCCAACGCAGCAGTGGATACGCGCTACTTGACGTATAAAATTACGATGAAGAACGGCAGTATTTACAGTGGTATCATTCAAAGGGAGAACGATGGAGAAATTGTACTGCGCAACATAGGCGGTATAGAAAATGTAATTCAAAAAAAAGAAATGGCTCAGTTTTCTTCATTAGGGGTTTCTTTGATGCCAGAAGGTCAAGAAGCAAATATGACCCATCAAGACATGGCGGATTTGTTGGCGTTTTTACAGCAATCAAAAGAAATTTAGTGCAATAAGAAAGAATATTGGTTTAACTTTGGATATAAAAACTGGATGCAGCAACATACCCTGTCTAAGTCAAATTACATCCAATATCTGGATTGTCCCGAAGAGTTATGGTTAGAAAAGAATAAGCCAGATTTGATTCCAGTGATGGAGGAAATGAGACAGTTCAAGATGGAGCAGGGCAACATAATTGATCAGTTTGCACAAACTTGGTTTCCTCAAGAAATCCATAAATACAAGCAATTTGTTGATGGGAAACGCATCTCTTTTCAAGACCGCGTCGAAATCAACGGATTCATTGTCATTTCTGATATTTTAGTTTGGCACGACGAGAAAGAGGTATCCATCATCGAAGTAAAATCAGCGACTAAGCTCAAGGAATACTATTTGGACGATGTCGCTTTCCAAAAAATGGCTTTTGAGTTGGCGAACTATCGAGTGCGTCACACTTTTGTGGCTTATGTGAATAAGGAGTATATTATAGGAGACGAGCAGCAAGAATTAAGCTATTTGTGCCTTGAAAATGTAACTCGACAAGTCAAGCGCATGATGGGAGCGACTTATCGAAGGGCAGCAACAGCATTAGCTTTCGTGAATGGTGATGAACCCACTACTTTGTTTAACCCCAACTGTAGTAAAAAAGAAAATTGCCCCTATTTGCGATACAAAATGCCTGATTTTCCTGAAAATTCTATTTTTGAATTAGCAAGATTACCAAAAAATAAACGGAAAAAATTACACGAACAAGGTGTAATGAGCATGAATGAAATACCTACCGAGTTTGAACTTTCTACTAAACAAAAAGAACAACTGCAAGTAGCTAAACAAAATCAGCCTACAATAGACATCCCTAATGTGAAGAAATACTTGAGTAAATTGAAATATCCACTCTACTTTTTGGATTATGAAAGCTATGCTAGTGTGATGCCACCACAAAGAGGGTATCGTCCTTATCAGCAAATCGTTATTCAGTATTCTCTGCATATTTTAAATCATCCCGATGCCCCTTTGGCGCATGCTTGCTACTTGTCCGAGCATCGGAACGAGCCTGTTACTCACTTAATCAACCATTTGAAAAATCAAGTTCATCCTACTGATGGGACGATTATCGTTTGGAATGCGGGTTTTGAAAGAGTGAGAAACAAAGACTTGGCGCGTTTACATCCCGAATACGCCGAGTTCATGCTATCGTTAAACGAGCGAATGTTTGATTTACTCGATATTTTTGCAAAAGGTTACTATTTACATCCAGCCTTTAAAGGAAAAACTTCTCTGAAATATGTACTGCCCGCTTTTTGGAAGGAAATTTCCTATCAAAACTTACCCATTGGTGATGGAAGTGCTGCTATGTTGGCTTGGCATAAAATGACAGATAAACAAACTTTACCAAAGGAACGGGTACGCATAGCTCAAAATCTGCACCAGTATTGTCATTTGGATACTTTGGCGATGGTAAAAATATTAGAAGGTTTGAAAGATTGTATTCACGAATAACACTTTGAACATGTTATTAACTTTTGTTTTTCTTTACTTACTTGCCACGTTAGGTATCGGATACTGGGCATCTCGAAAAGTAAAAACAACTAAAGACTTTGTGGTAGCTGGTCGGCAACTACCACTTTTTGTAGCTGCTTCTGCACTCTTTGCTACTTGGTTTGGCTCAGAAACTATCATGGGCGCGTCTTCTGAATTTGTAGAAAATGGACTCTTAGGAGTCATGGAAGACCCCTTTGGTGCAGCACTTTGCTTGTTGCTCATTGGTGTATTTTTTGCTAGACCCTTGTATCGTTTGAATATCCTTACGTTTAACGATTTTTTCAAAATGCGTTTTGATAGGCGAATTGAAGTCATTTCTGCTATTGTCATGATTCCATCCTATTTTGGTTGGATTGCTGCGCAATTAGTAGCTTTGGCTATCATATTAAATGTGTTAGCAGGCATTCCGCTCATAGTTGGCATACTTCTTTGTGCTGGCGTTGTACTTTTTTATACCTTCATTGGTGGGATGTGGGCAATTTCTATTACGGATACCGTGCAAACAGTAATGATTATTATAGGATTAACCCTACTTGCCATCAGTATTGTCGGTCAAGCGGGCGGTTTGTCTGTCATTATCGAATCAAAGCCTAAAGCATTCTTTCGTTTTTTTCCTGACCCCACCTTGAAAGATTGGCTGCACTATTTTGCTGCTTGGATAACAATTGGCTTAGGCTCTATTCCACAGCAGGATGTCTTTCAACGGGTAGTTGCCTCCAAATCAGAAAAAATAGCTGTTCGCTCTGCATATCTCTCTAGCATAATGTACTTGACAATAGGTTTTTTGCCTTTACTTATCGCGCTAGGCGGGCGTTTGCTGTACCCAGAACTCATCACAGATGATCCACAAATGGTTATACCACAAATGGTTATTCAACATGCTTCTTTGCCTTTGCAAATTTTATTTTTTGGAGCGTTGCTTTCCGCTATTTTAAGTACGACTAGTGGTGCAATGCTTGCCCCTGCCACTGTGATAGGCGAAAACTTACTACGACCGCAGTTTACCAATTTAAGAGATAAGCAACTGTTAAAAGTCATGCGCTGGTGCGTTGTAGGGGTAGCCATTTGCTCCGTTATTATGGCGTTGGCTAATTCCAACATTTATCATTTGGTAGGTCAATCATCTGCTTTGAGCTTGGTGTCGCTCTTTGTGCCGCTTACTGCGGGGCTTTATTGGAAAAGAGCAACTCGCATAGGGACGCTACTGTCCATGACTTTGGGTTGTTTAGTTTGGCTGTTCTTTGAAATCGTAGAAACAGAAATTCCCTCTTTAATTTATGGATTTATAGCTAGTATTGTCGGTATGGTAATTGGTTCTTTGAAAGCGGACGGTAGTTATGAGGCGTACCAAAAGGCACTAGAGGGTAAGGATAAAGATTAGGTGCTAGATTTATGTTTCTTTTTAAGAATTAATCGAACACCTAATCCCTCAATCTAGGAAATTATTTCTTTGTTGCAGAGCGAATTAAGCCAATAATAGCCATCAACGCACCACCACCAACGCCACCACCAGCAATACTACTGAGGATACCAGAAATATCCATGCCACTAGAAGTAGCGATACCTAATAAGCCCAGTAACTGTCCCCCCAGTCCTCCGCCAGCAATACCAGCAATAGAGTTCCAAAGCGTCCCTAATGACTGCTTTTTCAATAAAGCACCCGCAAGGTTTCCTCCAACTGCACCACTAGCAAGTTGAATGATTAAAGGCAATAAATTTTCCACGATGTTTTAAATTGAATTAGTTAGTTAATAGTCCAAAAGTAAGCATTTTTAATTTGTCATAAAAATGTCAATTAACTTTTTTTAAACTTACTTTATTGGTGTATAAAAAGCTATTTTATGATTACTTCAAAAAAGATAATAAACTCTTTATTAATTCATTAGGTGCTTCAGCATGCACCCAATGCCCAGCATTAGGAATGGTTTCTAGCTGAGCGTTAGGGAAGATTTGTTGAATATTTATCCAATCTTCATTTGAAATGTAGTCTGATTTTCCGCCTCTTATGAACAGTGCTTCTCCTGCAAAAGGTGCTTGTAGTTCAATGTTGGCGAGTATTCGTTCATAGTTTTTATGCAATTCTGAAAGGTTCATTTTCCATTCGTACTTCCCCATTCTGGTGCGTGTGAGATTCTTTAGTAAAAATTGTCGAACGCTAAATTCTTCCACACCAAATGATTGGAGTAGTTCCTCAGCCTCTGTTCGGCTAGCAATTTTTTCTAGTGGTAATGAAAGTAAAGCATTGATAATCAATTCATGTCCACCATCATAAGATTTAGGGGCTATATCTACTACGACAAGTTGCTTTACACGGTCGGGATAATCCATAGCGAATTGCATGGCTGTTTTACCGCCCATAGAATGCCCAATAATAGTAGCTTCAAAAATCCATTGCTCTTCCATAAAATGATTGAGGTCAGCAGCTAAAAGAGGGTAGGTATGCCCGACAACATGAGGTGATTTGCCATGATTGCGTTGGTCAACCAAAAAGACAGTATGGTCTTCTGATAACTGCTTACCAACAGTTTGCCAGTTATCCAAAGTGCCAAAAAGTCCATGTAAAATAATGATAGGATTGCCTTGCCCAAAAGATTTATAGTTGAGTTGGATTGCCATGATGTGATTTCTTTAATGAATTGGCAGGTAAATTAGTAGCTTAACGTTAATAAAGCAACAAACTTTTAGCTCATCTCTTTTTTCGTAGGAACTATACCATAAAAAAAGGTCAAACGCATACAGTCGTTTGACCTTTTTTTTATTTGTTGATATGTGATGATACTATCTTTCAATTGTTTTTTGTCGAGATTTTAGACATATCCATTTATCCATTTAAAGGTTCACATCTTTTTCACGCTACCTCTTGAGCTATCTTGACTTTCTCCCCTTCCATCCTCTTCTCTACCAACAGTTGCTTTATTGTCGTTGAAAGTGCTTGCACTTATTGTAGGTTGACATCTTCCGCCTTGCTGCTCAAGTGCACCAATGCTACCTCCACGAACGTAACCAGTGTTGTCTTCAAACAAACATCCAGTTATTGTTGGACTACTTTCACCTCCCTCCGAGAAGTTGAAAATACCACCGCCGTAAGTTGCCTCATTTTTAACGAATTTACAATCCTTGATTGAAGGTGTTGCAATTCCGAATCGGCTGTGGTTATAAACAGCACCTCCATCTAAGTTTGCTTTATTTTCTACAAATTCACAATTAACCAGTTGAGGACTTGCATTTCCTTCTTCAGCATAGTTATAAATAGCTGCACCTTCTCGAGCAGCATTTCCAATGAAAGTACAATTTCTAATAATTGGATTAGACGCTCCGCCTTTGCCGTGGTTAAAGAGACCACCACCGCAACGCTTCATATCTGGTCGGTCAGCAATATCATTAGCCGCTCCCCCTGTGATTGTGATACCATCAATAATTGTTTTTGAACTCACATTGAGTGTATATATGACGGTGTAGGAATTATCTTCAACTACATTTTTTTTACCTATATCGCCGCTGAGTATGGTTAAATTTCTAACCCAATTGCGCTCCTCTAACGTTTTTTCTGTTCCTGCGAAGCCACCATACACTTCAATTCCATCTCTTACTTGGAAATAAATGGTTCTGTCATTAAAGTTATTTGAATAGTAAATACCTTTTGCAATCCAGATTTTATCGCCAAATTCAGCTATTTCAAGTGCTTCTGATAGGTCGCCAAGTGCATTTTCCCAACTTGAGCCATCACCAGTTCCATTCATTTTAACGAAAATGGTTTTTGCATTTAGCGTGGAGGAAAAAATCAATAGAGTAGCAAGTAATAATAAATGTGTCGTAATATTTCTCACAATCGAACAAGTTATAATTTTACCAATAAGTATTAATGAAAACTAACAGGTAGTAGCTAACTGCAACTTAAGTTGCAATACGAATCATGTTCTAGTGAGAAAAAACAATAACAGATTTATCTTGCTGCAAGACTTTATTTTAGTCTATGCACACAGCAAGTTAACGTTTATTGTAATCGACTTTAGAGATATTTAAAAGATCATTGCGAAGATATGTAATCTATTTCAGTATTACAACATATTTAAAAGAAAAATTATATTTTTTAACATATGAGCATTTGTTTCCTTAAATTTATGTTTTTCAATAAATTTATCCTTAAAGTTAAACTCAATACCTATTGCATTCATTTTGTATAAGTTAGCTCAATGTAAAATATATTAATTATGCTTAGATTATTCTTTTTCATCTTCGGTCTTAGTTTGCCTTTTTTTCACTATTGCCAAGTGGTAACTGTTTCGGAAGAAATTATACTAAGAACAGGTATTTCTTATGAATTGATTGGAAAAGTTAAGGGGCAGTACATGCTATTCCAGAATAAGGAAGTTTCCTTTGAGGTGCAATGTTTTGATGAAGGCTTAAAAAGTATCTGGACGAAAGAGTTGGAGCTGGATAAAAAAAGAGTGAACATTCTTACTGTAACTCCCTTAGAGGATAATTTTTATATTGTTTATGAATTCAAGCAAAAAGGCAATACGATTATAAAAGCTCAAAAGTACGACGCAAGAGCTAATTTGGTGGATTCTGCATCTATTTATGATTTTGGTTTTTTGTTCCTTACGCCGAACTTCCAATTTATCCGCTCCGAAGACCACTCGAAGTTACTTGTATGGTATGTCGAAAATGAAAGCCGAATACATGCACTAAGTTTTGATGTCAACACAATGACGCTTTTATGGAGTACGGTGATTACGCCACAGGATTATTACATTGGTAGGGATTTGACGGATTTGCTCATAGACAATGAGGGGCAAATGCACTTGATTATACAAAAAGATAACTTACGCTATCGTGGGAAAGTGCATTATTATGAGATTTACAAATGTGGTACAAATGCAGAGGAGTATCGTCCTAAAATAGTACCAATGGAGGGTTATACCACGTATGATGCTCGATATACTTATGATAATTTGAATAAGCAACTTGTTATTGCTGGCTTATATGCAGACAAAAATGCTGGATGGGCAAAAGGCTATTTCATGCTTACCCTATCGGAAAAAAATCCAGAGCATTCGCTTATCTTTCGTGAATTTGAAGATGAATTGGTAGAAAGTTATCTTGAAAGTAAGTCCACTATCAAAAATAAAGGTATTTCTGAATCCTTGATACAAGAGATTATTTTACGTCGAGATGGTGGAATTATTATGGTCATTGAAAAAGTAAAGACCAATCAACGTGCTTATGCCACTGGCACTGCTCCACCTTATAATTACCGTAGTTCCACTTTTGTTGCTTCTTCTGTGGATTACTACTATGAGCATTTAATGCTTATTTCTATTCATCCAAATGGAGAAACGCAATGGACGAATATTTTAAGGAAAAAGCAATTTTCACAAGATGACGGTGGCGTTTATTCTTCTTATTTTCTGATGAAAACGCCTAATAGTTTGCGCTTTGTGTTCAACGATGAAATTAAAGAGGAAAATACAGTAAGCGAATATGTGATACAGAGTTCTGGCGATTTTGGACGCAGAAGTGTAATGAGTACCGATAGTCAAAGAATTAAGTTGCGTTTTCAGGATGCTATTCAAGTTGGTATTGATGAATTTATTGTGCCAAGTGAGCGGCGAGGTCGCCTGCGTATAGTGCGCGTGAAATATGTGTAAAATGATACATCATTATCTATCTTTGCGCTTTTGAAATACATTTGATTAAAAATGTTAGAATCGTTCTATCAAGGGTTGTTATTGTGGTTTACCTCTCTGGCGACGACGCTAAAAATCTTATTGCGTTCAAAATTGGCGTTATCTCCGCTAAAAATGACAAGTGAAACAGCCATTATTTTAGGTAATGGACCATCAATTAATCAAACTTTAAATGAACATAAGGCAAAAATAAAACAGCACTTATTAATATGTGTCAACCATTTTCCTGATACGCCACAATTCGAGGAGTTACAACCTGTTCATTGTGTGGTAGTGGCAAAGGAATATTGGGCGGATGATAGCTCGGAGGCAACAAAAGAACGTGCACAAAGGCTATTTGGTAATATCGTAGCTAAAACTAACTGGGAAATGGTTTTGCATTTACCAGTTAGTGCCAAAAAGTCAAAGTGGTTAATGCAAGTTTTAAGACAAAACACAAGAGTAGTATTGCATTTTTTTAATGATACTCCTGTAGAAGGTTTGCCAACTTGGAATCGCTTTTTTTTCAAACAAGGTTGGGGAATGCCACGCCCACATAATGTATTGATTCCTTCTTTGATGATAGCTTTGAATGCTGGAGTGAAAAATATTTTTATTGTCGGAGCAGACCATTCTTGGCTTGAAGAGTTGACGGTAAACGAAAAAAATGAAGCCCTGTTGCATCAAAAGCATTTTTATGACGAAGATAGCTCCAAGCAAGATTATATGTACAAACTTGGCAAACGCCCACGTCGCTTACACGAAATACTAGAAAAATTCATGCTTTCATTCAAAGCCTACTTCGACATCAAGGATTATGCGACTTCCATAGGGGCTTCCATTTGGAATGCTACTCCAAAATCTTATATTGATGCTTTTGAGCGAAAATCACTTTCTGACCTTTAGTCTGACTTTTAGTTAGTTTGCACAAAATAACCTTATAGTTGTTAAAAGACAATTATTGGACATAAATCTTAAAAACAATACATATTTTTGAGTAATGTATTGGAGTCGAATCATCATATGGCTTTTATTGGTCATCTATTCTATTACTGGAATGGGGCAACAGTTCTTTAGTATTATTGATGATCCTGATAATTATTTTAATCAAAAAATTGCTCGATTTTCCAATGGCGATATCTTAATTGTAGATTCCTCCTTAGAAGCCTTGCGTAGCGGAGGAGGTGGTAAAATTTACGCCACTCGCATTGATATTTGTGGTAATACAGTTTGGTCGAGCATTTATGAGCACAATAACTACTCAGAATTTAAAGATTTAGCTATCAGCAGTTCGGGAGAAATTTATATTTACGGTAGTGAATACCAAGGATTACAGGAATCTATTTTTATTATTAAACTTAATGGAAGTGGTAATGTCATTCTTGCAAAACTATTTTATCCCGAATCGGTGGATCATTTTGCTTACACCATTGGCGTGAAGGAAAATCAAGTAATGTTGTATGGTTTATTACTTGATTTTAATACTAAAAAGCAAGGTTTCTTAGTATCGCTTGATGATAACTTAAACTACAAATGGGGGAAAATATTCGCTCCATTTGAGTCTATCGGCGATGCAATTATCACTAAAAATAATGAATTTATTTGCCGTTCAGGGCAGTATCATTTTAAGTTTGATGCCAATGGCAACTTAATTTGGGCAAAAGAATTGATGCCCAACTTGGGTGCTAGAACAATTCAGGGTCCTGTGGAAATGAATAATGGTTTCTTGTTTGAATCTAATCAGCAGGGACAAAGTTTTTTGTATCAACTGGATAATGAAGGGAATTTGCGTTGGAAAACTGCACAATTCGCGGCAACAGCCAGTGGTTCAAGTGCTCATGTTTTAACCAATCAAAATATTGCGGTAGCTCATTTATGCGCTGATGGAACAGCTACTTTACCTTCTTATACTATTTTTTCGCCAAATGGAGCATTGTTACAGCAAAAAATGTATCAAACGGAATTACCGCTTTTTACAAAAACGATTTATCAATCTGTTGACCAACAAAATGCTTTGGTTACTGTGGCTGGAAATGCTGACCCGCTTGGAAGAAATGATATTGCCAAAGTCAATTTTTTGATGCAATTTTCGCTTGATAACAATGCTGGCGATTGTTTTGAATTAGCTGAACCGCTAGTAACACAAGTTAATACTGCACAAATGAATTTTATACCACTTGATGTAAATATTAGTGCTACTAATATGCGATCTGATTTGATGGAAGGATTAAAAGTGAGTAAGAATAAGGATTTTTTTGCGCCTTATTGCGGTGGTGGCATTGAATTAGTGCAGTTGGATACACTGCTGGATTGCGATAACGATTGGTTAGTCAATTTGCCCAACAATACTTTTTTTTGGGAGGATGGCAATAAAGACAATCCTCGTTTGCTGAATACCGTAGGCACTTACCGAGCTAAAAGTACAGACGATTGCGCGCAAACTCAGATTTACGAATACACGCTACGCAAACCTGCTTGTCAATGTAAGGTATATTTGCCTACTGCTTTTACGCCGAATGGTGACCAAATGAATGATGAGTTGCAACTTTTTACGAATTGCAACTTGCAAAGTGTGCAAATGACAGTTTACAACCGTTGGGGACAACAAGTGTTTTATGCTAATGGTGAAAATGCGGCATGGGATGGTACAGTCCAGCAAAAACCAGTCCAAGAAGGCGTTTATGTAATCGCTGTTCAATACGCTTGGCTAGACAATGAGGGCAATACCCAACAGCGTAGCTTTTCGCAAGAGGTTACTCTGTATAGGTAGCTCCGTATTACGCAAACTGCTTTACAGTTTTAAAAGCGACAAAGTAAAATATTTTCAGCATGTCAGGGTTGTAAAGCATTTATAATGAATATCTTATTAATCTATTTATAGGTTAAATTTCTAAATGTTAACTGACATTACACGATATTAATTTTTTAGATATATCAATAGGAACGTGGCTTTAGCCCGTTTTTATTGATATATCTAATAAGGCTTTAGCCAGAATGAAAGGTTTTGGATTGGGCTAAAGCCAGAAGACTTGTCCTTTTGTGAATGTGCTAAAGGCACATTCCTATTGAATTAAATTACTTTTCTGAGTGATTAGATTAGAATTTAATCTCTTACATAACACGAAAAAGTAAGACACCCCCTACACCAATCCCTGCTGCACAGCAAACTTTACTAATTCTGTACTGGAACTAAAATTGAGCTTGCGCAAAATATTCTTTCGATGTGTCTCTACTGTATATTTGCTAATGTAAAGTGCTTGACTAATCGTGGAACTGGTGTACCCTTGGCTGATGAGCGATAAAATCTCCTTTTCTCGCTTGGAAAGGCTTAAACGTTTTTGAAAATCATCTTTCAAACTTTTTTCTTGTATTTGCTTTTTTTCTTCTACATAAATAGAAGCTCCGATATATACTTCCTCGCAGGTAAGCACTTTGTTTAAAGCATTCCTAAACCTTTCTGGCGGTGTAGTTTTTAGTAAATAGCCATCAATACCCAATCGAAGCACACACTTCATCAAACTAGGGTCGTCGTAGGCAGTATAGGCAACAATTTTCATGCTAGGCGCAATAGCTTGCACGGCACGAATAAGGTCTAAATATTCATAGTCGGGTAGGTTCAAATCAAGTAACAATAAATCAATAGGATGTTGGGTTAAAAATTGGAGGATTTCTTCGCCACAATAGGCATGATAAACTAATTTTTTTTGTGTGTCTTTTTCAAGCATGGCTTTTACGCCAATGGCAACGATGGGATGGTCGTCAACTAGTGCAATTTTTGTAAAGTTCTCGTTCATGGATTATGATTTTTTTATGAATGCTTGGCTTTATCCACCATCATCCTTACCTAAATCGTTTCTTTTTCTTATTTTACGGTCTGCAAAAGCAACAGTTACAACCTTAGCTTTATTTAACAGTTTCTTTTTTACAACACGAGAACTAAAAAACTAAAATCTATCTAAAGAAGCGGTAGGATTAAAACCTAAAAATATGAAGCAATATAAAAAAACGAATTATAAATCCGTTCGGCTACCATCGCCAAAGCAAGCGCCAACGATGCCGGCAGCAGCGGAAGGCATGAAATTAAACAAATTTGTGGCAAGTTGTGGTATTTGTTCGCGTAGGCAAGCAGTAGATTTGATAAAATCGGGGCAGATAAAAGTGAATAATGCTGCTGTACTAGAGCCTTGGTATGAAGTAAAAGCGACGGACAAAATCACTTATGAAGGAAAAACACTCATCCCAGAAATAAAGCAGGTCTATATTTTAATGAATAAACCCAAAAATTACCTAACTACGCTAAAAGATGATAGAGGCAGAAAAACAGTTATGGAATTGTTGGAAGGCAAAGTTAGTGAACGCATTTTTCCCGTAGGTCGCTTAGACCGAGCAACAATGGGGCTTTTGCTACTCACCAATGATGGTGAATTAGCACAAAAATTGGCGCATCCAAGTTATAAAGTCAAAAAAATCTATCAAGTTAAACTCAACAAACCTATACCCGAAGAAGACTTACAAAAAATAAAAAAAGGATTGCAACTAGAAGATGGCGTAGCCGAAGTGGATGGCGTGGATTATTTGCAGGATTCTGATGGTACAGAAGTAGGGATTGAAATTCATATTGGTCGCAATAGAATTGTGCGTCGTATTTTTGAACATCTTGGTTATGAAGTCATTAAACTAGATAGAACCTATTACGCAGGGTTGACAAAAAAGAATTTACCCAGAGGTTGGTTCAGGCAGCTTACACCCGAAGAGGTGCGAATGCTAAAACATTTTACATAAATTATTTAAGATTCAACCTATTGAAGGCTTAATTTAATAAAGAAAAAATTGATAATGTCAAAATAAAAAACAATGCGACCATTATTTATTTTAATTGTTTTATGTTTCATTTCCAGTCTTAATTTAACTGCACAAAGCAGTAAATACCTCAATGGCTATTGGAAAGGCTATATTACTAAAAATAGCCTCAGCGAAACAACAGGACTTTCCTTTGAGCTTTACCTCGAAGTACAAGGCAGCACCATAAAAGGTCGCTCCTATGTTTTTGAAGAAGACGGCACAGTAACCGAAATGGAAATCAGTGGCTACATCCATAAAGACCGCTCCATCAGTCTTGGCGATGCGCGCTTCCTCCCGCTAGGCGAAAAGGAATTACCACCCTACGTCAAACAATATCAATTCATCCACAATAGAAGTATTTTTGACACCGAAAACGTACTAAATGGCTACTGGCAAGAAATTGTAGAAACGCCACTTTCCCTTGTCAGAAGAAGGGGTAAATGTGTGCTACGCAAAGTAGAAGTAAAGGGAAAAGCGTAGGGTTTATATGTTTTTTACACATTATTATTTTATTTAATATTATAATAATTAATGTTTTCAAAGAATGAAAATTTTAATGCTGAATTCATAGCTTTATGATTATAATTTCACTAAATCAAAGTTGTCATGAATAAAACTTCCTCATATGAAAAATCACCGTGGGAACGTCCTATTATGTTTTGGGTCAGTACTATTATTATTATTATTATTGCATTAGGCTTTTTCGGGTTATGTCAAGCTACCAATGAGGAAAAAATTGAATTTATTAAATTTTCTATGACTACAGGGGTAGTTTTGATTGGAATTACTGCTGTAGTTTTTCTTATCTATACACGTAATCAACAACTTAGGGAAAAGGAAAAACGCGAGCATGAGGCATTTAAAGATGCTTGGGAAAAGTTATTAATACCATCTTCTGGCGATGATAAAAAAGAGTTATTAAGAATTCTATCGGATCATTATAGAACCAATTTCTCTAAAGACCAATAGTAAATGGACGATATTTTTTCCTTTTTAACGGAATTAGCAAGTGCTCCATTTAGGCGTTTGTTTACGGCACGAGGCATTGCTATCATATTGGCTGCTGCACTTTCATTTGCGGTTTATCAGATTATTGTGTCTAGTAGTTTTGGTGAAGAACTCAATCTTAGAGACCTTTTCCCTCTTGGTAATCCTAAGAAAGTTACTTTTTATTCAGGTTCTAGGAATGGCGACTATTACACCATAGTGCAGGACTTAAAGTCCGTTATTGAAAAAAATGAAAATTTTGAAATTGACAATGATCCCTTTCGTGCTGCAGGTTTTCAAAACAGTATTAATGTTTGGCAAAACAAAAATTCATTTGGATTTATTCAGGGACAAGGTTTGGAAAAAGACGATTATATTTTGGATAATATAGACCTGATAGCACCTGTTTACACAGAGCACCTACATATCATTGTGAATAAAGAATTGGTAAAAAATAAAATAAAAAAGGAATTATTTGGTAATATAGAAATAGGAAATAATGAGGATTCTGAACTTTTAAGAGCTTTACTTGAAGCAGGACGAATAAATATTGGATATTACGGAACTGGGGCAATGTGGATAGGTAGTAAAATAATTGACGAATGGCTAAAACAAATCCAGCGTACTGACTCGAAGATGGTTAACTACTCAACAACAACGTTTCCATTAACAGATGCGATAGATAGTCTTAGAAATGAAAAATTAGGAATGGTTATGTTTATGATGGCGCCAGGTTTGGAAGGATACGATACCGTGGTATCTGATACAAGTTTGGCAATAGTAAATCTTTCTCCTGAATTTGTAATAAAATTAAGAGATGAATCGAAATTACAAATTCGACCTACCACTTTTGATTACTTTGAATGTAAAGATACAAATAGCGTAAAAATAAAAACTATAAAATCACTTGGAACTTTTACTTATTTAGGGACGGGGAAGAAGACAGATATACGCTTAGTAAACAAAATAATTGAAGGTTTTGTAGAAGTGAGACGAGAAAAAAAAGCAAGCTATTTTGCAGAAATTGATTACGATAAGCCAATATGTAGTCAACTAAAAGAGGGAGCAAGAAATGAAAAAGATGTGGATTTTTATTTCCAACTATTCTTTGGAAAAGATTCGATTAATTTTGAAGATATATTCGACGATCGAATGGAAGAATATCGAAATAAAATATTGAAAATAATTTCTCTTTTTATTCTTTCTATGTTGCTTTCTATTATTCCACTTTATATTGCGATGATATGGTTATTTTCTGGTGCAAACTATTGGAAATACTTGTC
>CALDYY010000096.1 GCA_937944245.1 uncultured Saprospiraceae bacterium
AGCCTACAAGCTATACCTTGCTTTCTTGTGATGTGTCTGCCTTAGGAATTGCCAATTTTAAGCAACAAGTAATTGACAGAATAAAAATTACCGAATTTGCAGAAAAATTTGCCTGGCAAGCAGACCTCCAAGACATCTTACAGCACAATTACCAAGCCTTGGTGATTACCGATACAAAAAAGCAAATACAGTGGCTCAACGCAGGCTTTGAACAAATGACAGGCTACCAATATTCGGAGGTCATTGGCAAAAAACCCTCTTTCTTGCAGGGTAAAGAAACAGAAAAAGAAGCCGTTGTTCTTTTCAGAGAAAAAATCAGACAAGGAAAAGACTTTGAAGCAAGTATTACTAACTACCGCAAAAACGGGGAAAAATACCTGTGCCACGTGCGTATTTTCCCAATGTATAACGCACAAAATCAGATTTCACATTACTTAGCACTTGAACAAGAAATCCAATGACTTTAGAAGAACGCATCCAAGCAGCAGAAAGCCGCATCTTTAAAGTGGTTTTTCCCAATACGACCAATCATTACGACACCCTTTTTGGCGGAATGGCAATGTACCTAATGGACGAGGTGGCTTTTATCACCGCTACCCGCTTTGCTCGCAAAAAAGTGGTTACAGTTTCCTCCGGAAAGATAGATTTCAAGCAGCCCATACCCGCCGATACGATTATTGAGTTGGTTGGTAAAGTAATGAGAATAGGCAATACCAGCCTTGATGTAGAAGTAGAGATATTTGACCAAAATGGACGATTAATTCTATCAAGCCCAGAAAAAATAATAAATGTAAGCCAATTATTATCTGGAGTATATTTCGTCAAATGTTTAGGTATTAATAAAAAGCTGTATTGTTCAAAATTTGTCAAGATATAGGACAAAGAAACAACTGGTATTAACAAGCGATTTAACGCCAGCCGCCCCTATCGGGGACGGCCGTCGTAAATCGCAGCCGTTAGCGGTCACCCTAAACGACAACCTAACATTAAAAGAAAATTGAGAAAATGAAACAATTTGAAAAAATAGACTTCCCAAAATTTGTTGAAGAAATATTTAATGCTTCAGAAAATTTATACTTGTCTTTGCCGAGTATTGACGAAGAAATGGCAGATGCTTTAATTTTAGTGAAGCAACAAAAACCTCCTATTAAAATCAAAGTTGTTGTTGACAACTCAGAAGAGTCTATTAGAAATGGATTTGGTGACATTGAAGGTATTGATAAATTGACGAAAAGTGACATTCAAATATTTCAATCAGACGGAAATTTAATTTCATTTATTGTTTCTGACACAATCGGGTATTTTCTCTTTCCGCATAGTAGAATTTTTATTGACAAAGCAAAAGGGACAAATGCCTTTAGAATTGACCCCGTTTCAATTAAATTACTTATTCAATACTTTTTTCCAAGCGAAGAAATAAATGATAATTTAAAATTTGAGCAGACTGCAATAATTGGAGATGCTAATAAACATTTTGTAGAGGCTTTTAAGGAGTTAGAAAATAATAATAGACAATCTACAGTTTCCGAATTTGACAATAAAAAGCACGAAGAGAACAAGAAAAATTTAAAAATTAATCCACCTTTAGAGCCAGACTTACAACGTCAAATTAATACTTATACTGCAAAAATCCAATTTGTAGAATTGAAATTTAGTGGAGGTAATCTTGAAAACAAAATTGCTCAACTACCTGAAAAGGCAATTCCTATAAATAGTCCTGAACTAAAAAGTTTGTTACAAACAAGAATGAAAATGTTTCAAGCCATAGACAAACACAAAGACTTTAATAAGCTACAAGAATTTAAAAATAAAGTTGAAAAACTAAGAAAAGACTATTTAACACCAATAACTTGTCGACCAGGTAAAAGTATCATTCAAAATGACAACAAAGAAAAATTTCTTGATGAATTAAATAAACTAAAAGAGGAAACCAAAATATTAAATAAGACATTAGCAACAATGCTAGAAACAGGAAGGCTTAATACTCTTGATTTATTAAAAAGAGAGCTTTATACATTTTTTAGAACAAATGAACCCGATGAATTAAAAAACTTAAACCAACAAGACATCAAGGATAGAAAACTTGAAGAAATCATAAACAAAATTGTTACTTCTGTAAAATTTCCGGAGGTCAATAAATTAATTGAAAAAATATTATTGACAGAGCTTTTCTATGATTTAACTTGGAATGATTTTAAAGACGAAAAATTACATAAAGAATTTGTAGATAAAAAAATTATGGAACAAAACGACATAGAGTCAATCGTAAAAATGAAAGAAGCTTTTGACACTAAAAAATAAAGGGCGAACCGCTAACAGGCGTTTGGCTCAATGGCGGGTGACGTGGTTAATTGAACATTCTACCTCGCATCAACTTTTGTGGAGTATTGACAGTTTTGTGCTCCGAAATCCGCCACTGCGCCAAGCGCCAAACCGTAATCTTATTGCTGTCGGTGAACGTTTACATTGGGATACCATAGGATTTAACGCTCAACAAGCATGGCTCATAAAGTTAGATCAATATGGATGCCTTACACCCGGATGTCATTTAGTAAGTACAAAAAATGAATATAAGGAGCACGTAAAGATAAAAATTTATCCTAACCCGGCAACTGAATTTATTACTTTCTACATAGACGATGATATAAAACTAAAAGTAAATCAGTATTGTATCAGAGATATGAAGGGGCAATTAATAAAGGAAGTCAGGTCACTGTTGCCTGACATACATTATGTTATACATACTCACGACTTTCCTTCCGGGATGTATATCATTCAGTTCTTAAAAGATGGTCAGATCGTCAAGTCTGAAAAAATTATTGTTTCACATTAAAAATTTAGAAAATGAAATATAATGTTAGTTTTTTATTGATTTTAGCTTCCCTTCAATTTTCCTATTCCCAACAAAGTTATATACCTGTATCAGAAACAGGAAAGTTTTGGTTTTATACTGTATATGAAGATGAGGCTATTCAAAATATTGATAAATATCGTATTATTTACATTGGTAAGGATAGTATTATGGATAATTTTAAGTACAAAAAATTATATGATTTTACTGACTTTCCAATTGAATTAAATAATTTAGAATCTAATTTAATAGCCTTGATTAGAGATGATACTATGGAAATGAAAACTTATCTTTTGCCAATTGATACTACCAAGAGCTTTTGTAGTCCCACCGAACATGTAATTTTTGATTTTTCTCTTGAGGAGGGTGATTTTGTGGATTCATGCCTTATAGATAAAACAACTTATTTTCTAAATAATCATTATGATTATGGTAACATTGTTGCTAGTTATCGTGATATTGCTTACGTTGCCAATGTTGAAATACAATCAGATAGGAAAATTAGGAAAATAATGCAATTTGTAGCTGATGATAATTTTACAATTATCCCAGGAGCACCAGAATTTCTTGTTGAAGGTGTTGGATTGGCTTCTATTCATAATGGATTTTATATTGATAGGTTTGCAAAATTGACAAACTATTGTGAAGGTAACTTTTTTGATTGTGATGTACTTACAAAGGTAAATGATTTAAATGAAATTGAATTTAATATCATACCAAATCCTACATCAGGTTTTATCAAATTAGAATTACAAATGAACATATCAAAGGTCGAAATTTATGATTACTATGGGCGTAGCGTACTATCAAGCTTTGAAAAGGAAATTAATGTAGGCCAACTATTATCCGGAGTTTATTTCGTTAAATATTTAGGTACTAATAATAAGCTGTACTATTCCAAATTTGTAAAAATGTAGGTCGAAGAAGCAACTGGTACTAACAAGCGATTTTACGACAGCCGCCCCTATCGGGAGCGGCCGTCGTAAATCGCAGAACCGTCAGGCTGTGAAAGAACACCATTTCATCTAAATAATTCACCTAAAACAACACATCGTAAGCCCATATTTTAATTGTGGGAAACCCTTCATTTCAAGCTGCTAATTTCATCCTACTTATTTTCAAAGGCTGATAAAGCCTTTGAAAAACCCCTTTTTGCAAAAAACAAACCACCCTTGCGTAATCGGGTGTCCAATTTCTGAGTTTTTCTAAGATATTAGCCATGCCAAGTATATTCAAACTCCGTTTGAGGTTGTAAACCGTCATAATCAAGGTCATTTCTCCGTTCACTTTTGCCAATCCTCGCAGGTTGTCCTTGTGGAAATCGGCAATGCTGTGGTAGTTGGGCTGCTGACCCCTCAGTTTATTGGTTTTCAATAGCCACGGAGGAAATGACTTTAAAACCCTACTTCGAGAACTAGGACTTAAATTCCCAAATATGTTTTTATGTACCTCTAACTAGTTTAATGCTTTTAAAACGTACTGATTATTTTGAATTGGGAGGTGACCATGCTGAAGAAATGGAAACAAGTATTATATTGTATTTAAAGCCAGATTTGGTCTTACTAAAACACGAATGGGGGCAAGGCAAAGAAAAACATCCAAAAATCAAAGAATTTACGGAAGGTTGGTTATGGGCGGAAAGAAAATGGTCTCAAATTAGTGAAGATACAGGAACAGGTGACCCAAAATTTGCATCTAAGGAAAAAGGGGAACGTTTTTTTAAGGATGTAACAAAAAAAATTGGAACGCTGCTAATTGAACTTTGTAAATCGAGTAAAGAAACAATGTATGAATAAAAATACCTTACAGCATTAGACCAAAAACTTAATAACTTGATAATCAGAGTTCATTTCCAGATAACTAAACGCACTTAATACTGATATTGGAATTTTGATTGGGTGCTCTTAGGTACGAAAGATGTGGCAACAAACGAAAAAATACGTAATCAAGAGAGCATCTTGCTAATGAAAGAACGTTCCTTGCTTGGATAAGAACAAGTATTGCTTTAATGGGCTTTGGTTTTGTAGTAATTTTAATAAATCAACTCGAATATAAATAGTCGCATCCCTAAATTATCGGTCGGTTGTAATCTTTCCATAATCCATCTTTTTTTCAAAAATAACTATCTTATTTATTACTAATGTTAGACAAGTCCATTAATTAAGCACTCAAAACTAAGGTATAAAACATTGAGGGGTGCATAACAGCGCAGCGTAACCGTACTGTTATGCCCCCTCAGATATTTTATCAAATAACTTAATTTTACCGTTTACTATTTGCGTCTATCTTAATCATTTTAAATGCAAACTAGAGACCTTTGCGAATGAACACCAGCTAT
Organism: uncultured Saprospiraceae bacterium; assembly: GCA_937944245.1. Classification (GTDB taxonomy): domain Bacteria; phylum Bacteroidota; class Bacteroidia; order Chitinophagales; family Saprospiraceae; genus JAAUTG01. Next base: position 5,190 of record CALDYY010000096.1, read on the forward strand.
TAATATCCAGGATTTTGCTTTAAAGTTGGTGTACCGTCAGGCAATTTCGTTGCATCAATCTGTCGTTGTGGTATGGGAAAAAGAACATTGTGGTCTTTGAAACTTGCTCCTTGAAGATTTGTTCGCTTTTTCACTTCGTAGGCTAAGTATTTGTTCAGTGTTTCTTTTGCGATACCCCATCGCACTAAATCAAAAAAACGATGCCCTTCCATAGCTAATTCTAATCTACGTTCAAACCTTAACTTTGCTAAAGCATCTTCCTTTGAAGACCATGGCTCTTCATACGCATTTATTTTATAGTTGGCTGCTGGTGTGCCATCAGGATTTTTCAATATGCTATTTGCGTTTGCAGCCCTAGCTCTTATTTGATTAACATAACTTCTTCCTTTCTCTAAGTTACCCAATTCTATTTCAGCCTCAGCAGCAAGAAGTATCACATCTGCAAATCTTAAATAACGGTGATTTAAGGCAGAAGTACGTCTATCGGGATTGACCAAATTTGCAGCTTCGTCTGCTTTCCGATATACATTCTTTTTGGGAGCAAATGGACCTGCATAGTTTTGGTCTCTAATCCAAGATTTACCTGGGTGAGGTCCCCAATCTAAATAGGGTATTCCTCTACGACCGATAGTATGGTCTATTCTTGGGTCTAACTCGCCATCGTGTGGTGTAAATGGGGCAGAACTTTCTATACCTTGATCGCTTTTTACCTCTGTTTCGTTGTGATTATCTACTTTTGGAAGACCATTGACTGTTTGAAAAGCATTCACTAAATCTTGAGAAGGCTGATAATAACCACAACATCCTCCCGGTTGAGTTGGTAAACCTCCATGAGGAAAATTTAAGTTATCACCCAATCCTCCATTAAAACTATTACTATTGTCGTTTGCTGAATATTGACAGTCTATAATACCCTCAGTATCCGCATTGCTCCCCTGAAAAGCAAGTCTAAAATTATCTTGAAATGCAGGTAGAAGAGCATATTTAAGACCTTTTGTAGTTTTACCATTAGCTATAATCACATCTGCAAGTGCTTTAGCTTCCGTCCATTTTTTCTGAAAAGCATAAATTTTCAAAAGCATGGAACCAGCAGCCCATTTATTGATGCGACCTACTTCTGTAAAAGTCTCTGGGAGATTATCATAAGCAAATTTGAGGTCTGCTTCCATTTCATTCCAGAGCACTCTGTCGTTTGGTTGTCTGAAATCTTCAGTTTTTTCATTAATCCAAGGCATTCTACCGAATACCGTTGTGCCATGAAAATAATAAATAGCACGCAATGCTCTTGCTTGCCCAATTACGCTATTTTTTTCAGTTGGTGTCAAATCTTTTACATTTTCAACTACTCGTAATACATCATTACATCTTGAAATTCCATCATAACAAAACCTCCAACGATCATCTAATTTTGTATTATCAGGCGCACTTTCATAACGCTCTATATTACTTCGACTACCACCTACATCAGCACCTTTTTGTGCATCATCAGAAGTTATACCTCCATATACCCAATTAGAAAACGAACTTACGTCTGCACCTCTACTAGAACCATCTCCGTACATGGCGCCATTAAGCCCAGCATAAGCACCTATAAGTATACCTTGTACACCAGATTTTGTTTGAAGTGCACTTTCGCTGAATACACCTATTGGTTCTCTATCTAAAAAATCTTCACTACATCCAATTAAAATTGAAAAGAATAATAATAAAGAAATTGACAGACATTTATTTACACAATATTTCATAATTATATTATTTTAGATTAAATTAAAAAGTTAAATTTATTCCGCCCAGTATTTGTAAAGGATTGGGCACTCGACCATGATCTACACCTAACCCAATATCTCCCCTTCCTACGTCTAATAAATCTGGATCTGGTCCAGTGTATTTAGTAATTGTAAATAGGTTTTGTGCCTGAGCGTAAACTCTCAGTTTCCCGACCTTTGAAAAATCCAACTTATTCGGTTCAAATGTGTAACCTAATTGAACTGTTTTAGCTCTTAAGTAAGAACCAGACTCTACATAATAACTATTAGGTACACTACTGTTAATATTATCATTGGCATCAAGTTTAGGTAACAAAGCATTTTGATTTTCAGGAGTCCAACTGTTATACAACATCGTTTTAGATCTATTACCTGTAAATGCGCCATTCATATCTGTCCACCATTTGGTATTGTTGTAAATTTTATTCCCGTAATTCCAAAAAAGAAATATTGAAAAATCAAAATTTTTGTAATATAAATCGGTAGTATATCCTACTTGAAACACTGGATGTGGGCTACCAAGAAATACTCTATCATTAGCATCAATTTTACCATTATTGTCTATATCCTTATATCTCCATTTACCTACCGCTAATTTTGCAGTATTTTCATTCGCTTTATTAATGCCTGCTTGTGTTGGTGCAGCCAATACTTCAGCTACGCTATTAAAAAATCCATCTATTTCATACCCAAAAAACTGACCAATAGGCTGTCCAGAAACCGTTCGAGATATGAGTCCATATCTTACTTGGTTGGTAAAAAAATCTACCCCTTCGCTTGTTACTTTATTTCTGTAAGCTGAAAAGTTAAGCCCTAAAGAATATCTGAGACCATTATTTGATGTTTTGCCTCTATGCAAAAGTGATAAGTCGATACCCTTATTCTCTGTGTTACCCACATTTACAAATGGAGCGCTGAAATCCCCCTCTGTTCCAGGTCTGAGTAATTGCACCAATAAATCTGATGTTTTTTTGGAATATACATCAATATTCATTTCGAATGCGTTTTGCCACAATGACAGGTCTAAACCTAAGTTGATAGTTGCTGTTTCTTCCCATTTAGAATTAGGGTTACCTTTTCTATCTAAATCATATCCTACGGTTGTGGAAGTATTACCACCACTTATATCATAAAATGAACGTGCTGGGTCTGATCTGAAAAAACTAAACTGGTTATTTGCGTCAATTTGGTCATTACCTACTCTACCATAGCCTGCCCTCAGTTTTAAATCCACTGAGTTCGTTAGATTTTTAAAAAACGCTTCTTCAGAAACTCTCCACCCTACACTGACAGACGGGAATATGCCAAACCTATTTTGTGGTGCAAATTTGCTTGAACCATCTCGCCTAATGGTAGCGTTTACTAAATATTTGTCTTTATACACATAATCAACTCTTCCATAATTAGAATACAATGCTTCTTCGCCAATTGAAGAAAAATTATTTTGACCAATAGTGTTTCCTCTGTCCAATACTCTAAATGTCTCATCGGTAAAAGGATAATATCCTACTCTACTACCTCCTATTTGCTCTCTTCTAAAGTTTACTGCCTCTATTCCTGCAAGTAAATTAAGGCTGTGGTCTCCCAATTTTTTCTCGTAGGTAAGTGTATTTGAAAATGTCCATCTATATTGATACCCTGAGAATAATTGTAACGAAGTTTGGAAACTACCCTCTGAGTGTTCTGGATTGATATCTCTAAAGGTACTGTTGTAATTGTTATTGTAGTCAATACCGAAGCTACTTCGAGCTTTTAATCCAGCTAAGATATCTACCTCACCATACACACTTGTCAATATCTTTACGTTTCTATTTGCATTTAATCTCCCACGATATAACGTGGCAACTGGATTCTGTCCATTTCCTGAACCTGGTGCTTTTGATCCAGCAAAGTTACCATTAATATCATACACGGGAATGATGGGTTGCATTCTGTATGCTAATGACCATGGAGCAGATTCGTTATTATCCAAAGACCCTAAGACATCACTGTAAGATGCAAATAATGTTTCACCAAATCTTACTTTGTTTGAAAGCTTGAACTCAGAGTTTGCCCTTAGGCTAAATCGCTCAAAATCGGTATATTTTTGTAAACCTGCTTCGTTATAATAACCTAAACTAATGCTGAAAATTGCATTATCTGTACCACCTGATGCACTTAAGTTATGGCTTTGTAAAGGAGCAATTTGAGTCATTTCTTTGAACCAGTCAGTCCCTTCCTTGTTGGCTTCTACTATCTGATAAAAGTTTGCTTGGTCAAAGCTATATTTACTGCGATCTAATGCTGGATCACCTTCAAATAACCCTCCTGCAGACCCTGCTAAAATATAGTCTGGAATGACAGGTGTTGCACCAGATCCATATTGCACTGATTTTGGCGTCAATCCTGCACCTATTTGCTGTTTCCACAATAGTTCTCCATATTCAGTAGTGTTTAACATTTTAGGGTATCTCGTTACTCTTGAATTACCATAAAAGGCATCATAAGTAATTCTTGTTTTATCTTTTTTACCTCTTTTTGTAGTAATTATAATGACTCCACCCGCTCCTCTAGCTCCGTATATAGCGGCTGATGAGGCATCTTTCAATACATTTATGCTTTCTATATCGTTAGGATTTATTGAACCAGTCCCACTGGTTTGTACGCCATCTATAATAATCAAAGGCTCGTTGCTACCAAAAGAACTAATACCTCTTATCCTCACATAACCGGCTCCACCTGGCTGATTTGATCCTGATGCAACCATTCCCGCAACTCTACCCTGAAACATATTTGTAACATCAGCTGCAGGTCGGGTTACTAATTGATCAATATTAACAGATGCTACCGACCCTGTTAAATCAGCTTTTTTTCTACTCCCATAACCAACGAATACGAACTCTTCCAGCGTTCTGATATTTTCAATCAAAACTACATTTAAAGTTGTTTGATTGCCTACTATTATCTCTTGGCTTTCGTATCCGACATAGGTAAAAATCAAAACTGATTGAGCATCTGAAACAGTAATAGCGTAGTTACCTTCTATGTCACTCACTACACCTTTATCAGTTCCTTTCAGAACTATGTTAACTCCAATAAGTGGCTCTCCTTTTTGGTTTGTAACTTTTCCAAATACATCAAACTCACTTAATTTTGTGTTTTTTTCATGATTATATGAAGATAAATCATGCGACCATCCGCCATTTAAGAACACAATAAATAATAAACAGTAAAGCATCGCTATCCTTAAAATAGTGACATGCTTTAGTCTAGTGCTAACTTTCATTTTTTTTGATTTTAATGAATAATTCTATTGTAATTTTTTTATCTAACTTGTATTGATAAATAAGACATGACTTTCAAGTATCAACCTCCATTACTGAAATCAGTCATAATGAAAATTTATATTTAGAATGATATCACGGTGCGAAATTGACAAGAAAAAATATCTCTAATCACTTTTCCATGTTAACATATCATTAAAAATAAATGCCTGTTGTAAATTAATTGCGAACAAAAAAAAGTTTAATTTTTTAGTCTATGCGTGCGAACGAAATAAATTAACACCCTTAGTGCAGTAGGCACGAAAACATCGTTCTTTAGTTGTACTAAAGTTAATTTTACTTTTCAACAAAAAACAGCTTATTCCTTTATATTATATTTGGCTTATTATCTAATTCCGAATAATTATTTCATTTAATAATCAAATTTCAATACAATGGAATTTAAAATCCACATTTATTACCATTTACAGCGTAATTGTCACAATAGGTTTATTATCGAGCCTAACTGCGTTTAGAAACTTAAAAAAGAGCTTTGAAAAAATTGATGTTCAACGCATTAACATCGTAGATCAAACTGGAAAATCTGCGGCTGTTATTGCCAATCGAATGCGGATGCCCTATTCTATTCTGGACGGTGTAGCATATAAAAGGGATATTAATCCTTCGGGAATTGTACTGTATAATGATAAAGGAAATGAATGCGGTGGTTTTGGTGTCGCTAATGCACCACAAGGCGAAATGGTTGTGCTTGCTTTGATTACAGCATAGTGGATGGTATTGCCATCTGTAAGATGGAAAGCAGCGAAGGTGATTATGTTAAAGTAGGTTTTATGATAAACGATCCTAATCCAAAGGACAAAATTGGCGATGCTATCAGCAGGGTGGAATTATCTAATGAAAATAAAACTGCTGCGCTCTTCCTAAAAGACGCTAATGGCAATACTAGAATTAGAATGATGGTAAATGCGGAAGGGCAGCCTAAAATAGAAGTACTCAGCGAAAAAGGCGAAGTAGTGAAAGACTTAATGAATTGATTTAGCTTCTTTTAAAACGCAACGCCACCAGACGAAGGAGCAATAACCAAGGGATTGCATGGAAGAGTAAATCACCCCAATCTATCCATTGCATTCCCGCTGCGCCACCTATCACCCAGCGCAATTTACCTACAATGTGTGGCTCGGGCGTGTAGGGCGCTAAGCCTAATGTGAGGCAAGCTAAAAGGATAAGCCACCAGTTGTTTATAGGATTGGTAGCACTATTTGAGGTAAAACGACTCATTCAAATATGTTTTCTTCGCAAATGTAGAAAAAAGCTAGGAAAGTTGCGCTGTTTTCTCTTTGCCCCACCAACTAGCCAAAATAGACCCTGTAATGTTCATAGCAGGACCAAACAAAGCTGGTGCCAAACCAACGGTCGCAATCTTGCCCATTTGGTTGGCTAAGCCCGATGCTAAACCTCCGTTTTGTAGTCCAACCTCAAGTGCAATAGTACGACAGTCTTGTTCTGTCATACGGAAAAATTTTGCTACGCTATACCCTAGTGCATAGCCAGTAAGGTTATGCAACAAAACAGCAAGCAATAATAAAGCACCCACATTAAGTAAGGCATTTCTTCCAGCCGCTGTAATGATGACAATAATTAATGCAATACCTGCCATCGAAATAAACGGGAGGTAGCGACTTAAAGCTTTTGCAAAACTTTTGAAGTACTGATTAATCAAAAAGCCAATAGCCAAAGGAATAATAATCATTTTGACAATGTCCCACATCATGCTCCAAAATTGAATTTCTATGAATTGACCAGCTAAGTATTTCATTAGTAGAGGAGTCATAAGAGGCGATAACAAAGTAGCAAAAGTAGTAATGGTAATAGAAAGTGCCACATTGGCTTTAGCAATCAACGACATGACATTAGAAGCTAATCCACTTGGACTACAACCTACTAAGATGACTCCCGCAGCGATTTCGGGCGGAAATCCAAATAGCGTAGCGATGCTAAAGCCAAGAATAGGCATAATCAAAAATTGACAACTCAATCCTAAAATGACTGCCTTCGGCGTTTTAATAATGCCTAAAAAATCATTGAATGTCATGGTTGTTCCCATGCCAAACATAATAACTTGCAATAGTGGGATGATGAGTTTAGAGAGTTTGAAATCGCCAATTTGCAGAAAATACTGCGGATAAAACATAGCAGCACTCACTGCTGCAAAAATAGAGGTGGTATAGGCAAAGGCTTTGAGCTTTTCTGAGCCGCTCATCCCAAAAGCTAGTAGCATGAACCCAATAATGAGGCAAGGACGGATGAAGTCTGGAAAGTTTAGCAGATAAAATAATAAGGCAACAATAAAAGATAACAAACTGAAATACAAAGTATAACGATAAATGTGCTCATCCATAAAAATCTTGTGTATATTCAATAAATTGCATTCAATATCAATAAAAATTGCCAAGTAATGCCCCTACCCTTTTCCAAATAGCAAACACCTCCTGATAAACATTTCGGTTGGTCAAATTAGGGTAAATAATTTGGCGACTACTAGGCATTTCAATATTTCGCCAATCGCTGATTGTGCCTAGTGCTTTCCAACCTAGTAGGGCTGCTCCAAGCGATGTACCTTCTTCGTGGTCTTGCAGATGAACTGTTGTGCCAAAAATGTCAGCAAGCAGTTGCATGGCTAATTCATTCTGAGTGAATCCGCCATTGGCACAAATAATGAAATCAGAGGGTAAATGCGCTTTGAGTGAATCGCTGATGGCATAGAGATTAAAAATGATGCCTTCTAGCATTGCTCTATATAAATGTGCTTTTTGATGTTGTTTGGTTAAGCCTAAGAATGCACCTTTAGCCTGCGCATTCCACAAAGGCGCACGTTCTCCTAGCAAGTAAGGCAAAAAAATAGGATTTTCTACACTTGGTAGCAATGCTTGAGCCTGTTCATTGGTATCTGCATTCAATCCAATAGTCGCTTCAAACCATTCATGAATAGCCCCTCCGCTATTGCTCGGTCCACCAATAATGTAGTGGTTTTCATCCAGCAGATAATTAAAAAGCGTCAATGTGGAGTCTTCAATAGGTTGATGATGTGTAATGCGAAGCGCAGCACTTGTACCAATACTAATGACCATTTTACTATTATCCAACACTTGTTCGCCTAAATTAGCTAGACACCCATCACTAGCACCAATAACGACGGGTAAATCGCTTGAAATATTCAACTCATTCGCCACTTCAATACGCATAGGCGAGCAAATAAAATCAGTAGGCACTAACCGACTTAACTTTGTGGCATCAATTTGGCAATAAGCTAAAGCATCTTGATGCCATATTAATTGTCGAATATCAAATAATCCTGATGCAGAAGCAATCGAATAATCTACCCAATATTGACCAAACCATTGATAGATTATCCATTCTTTGATGGAAATAAACTTAAAGGCATTGTAAAAAATATTAGGCTGATGGTCGCGCAACCAAGCTATTTTGCAGAGTGGCGACATCGCATGAATAGGCGTTCCCGTTTCATAGTAAATTTTCTTGCCTAAAGCGGTTGTTTTAAGTTGATTGGCGTAATCTTGGCTTCTACCATCCGCCCAAATAATGGTATTGGTTAAAGGATTTCCTTGCTCATCCACAGCGATTACACTGTGCATGGCACTACTAAATACAATTCCTTGAGGAGGGCAACTCATCAATTGAATGGTAGCTGCCGCTGCATTAACCACTGCTTTGTAAATTAACGTTGGCGACTGCTCTTGAAAATTAGCACTTGGCGAGAACGTAGGATAACCAATTTGTTGCTTTTGCAACATATTGCCTGAATTATCAAAAGCTACTGCTTTAGTGCTAGTTGTACCAATATCTATTGCCAAAATATATGCCTTACTCATCCCGTCAATTTACAGCAAGATGATAAGAATAGTTTGCTTGTACAAGATGCTTACATTTTTCTTCTATTTTTGTCGAAAAATAAAAAATGATGCGTTCATTGGCGGTATTTTGTGGGTCAAGAATAGGCAAACACCCTATTTACAAAGACATTGCTATTCAACTAGGAAAGACATTAGCAGCGAGAAACATCACTTTGGTTTACGGTGGTGGAGATGTTGGATTAATGGGTACCATTGCCCAAACCGTAATTGAAGCAGATGGACGCGTCATTGGTGTAATGCCTAAATTTCTACAAGAACGAGAAGGGCATTTCAAAGCCACAGAATATACGATTGTAGAAACCATGCACCAGCGCAAAGCCGTTATGGCAGACCGCTCTGATGCGTTTCTGATTTTGCCAGGTGGCTACGGCACTATGGATGAATTTATGGAAATTGTCACTTGGCGGCAACTTGGTTTGCATAATAAGCCTATTGGCGTATTGAATGTAAATGGCTACTACAATCATCTTTTAGCGCATTTAGACCACATGACTAACGAAGGGTTTATATCAAAAAAAGACCGAAAATTAGTGTTTGATGGATTGCATGTTAATCTTTTGCTTGATGAAATGGACACAGCCTTAAAAGCAAATTTTATTTAGTTAGTATGGAAAAAAGGCAATGTAAATTATATTACCTATTATGAAATAATTTATATGAAAAGGATATAAAAAGAAAAAATTAGCTATCTTTGATTTAAGTTAGGTAATGAAAGGTTTTCGTTCACATAAGGTGACATCTACTCAGCCATAGATAAGTATCGGTAACAAAAACTGATTATCATGCTAGCAACTCAAAAAAGAATTATCTCGTTGGGGATACTTTGCCTTATGTTGTTTTCACTTAATCCAGCATCGGCTAAGGAAGCTATTAAAGATAGTAAAACTTACTATTATCAAAGTATCACTCATTTAAAGCGAGGGCACAACTTAAGGTCAGTAAAATGCTTAAAAAAAGCGTTGGCATTAAACCCCTCTAACGATGCTGCTCATTTGTTACTTATAAAAATTTATATAAAATTAAGAGCAGAAGAAAAAGCGATTCCTTATTTAGCACAACTATCTACACTACAACCAACTAGCACATACAGAGCTATTGAAATGGGTTATCTTTTAGGGTACAATTACATATTGCAGCAAGATTTTCCACAAGCGGAAAAACAACTCAAACAGACTATTGTAGAGGCTTACAAGCATGGACAGTCAAACTTTTATGATATTCTATCTCGTTGTTATAATGCGCTAGGCTATTTGAATGCCATGCAACATCGTACTGAAATAAAAAATAAGCAAATACTGGTTTTGCATAAAAGAACACTCTTCAATTCACGCACATTGTTTGAGGAAGCACTTCGATTTAATCCTCAGCATAAAATTGCAGCAGACAACTACAATAGAGTCAACACTGCATTACAAATACCTCCCAACCGTATTGACCCTTTTCCTAAAAATTCAGACGATGAGTTAGAAAGTGATTTGCCCAAGCTTTTTTCCGCACCTTTTGCAACTGTAAATCCTGCCTTGTTACCTATTGGGCTAGAATCAATGGCAACATGGATGAATGAATGCGATGAACTAATTCTTATGCTAGACATCTCAGGCTCGATGAGGGTTAATGCTCAATCCAATATAGAAGTCTCAAGATTTGTCATTATGAAAAATCTTGTGTTCCATTTTGTGAACACCCTTGATCACAAAGTAAACTTGGGGCTTGTCACTGTTGGTGGATCTTGTGAAAGTAAACCGCTAATAGAAATGACAACGTCTTCCTCCAGGAGAACGCTATACAATGCTTTACAAAAAGTAGAAGCAGATGGGTACACACCTGTAAGTCGCTCCTTGCGCCATGCTCCTAGTCTGTTTGAATCAGATAGTAAAAAAAGAGCTATTTTATTTATCACAGATGGTACTGATAGCTGCCTACCTGACGAAACATGTAATCTTTCCATGTGGCTGGGTAGCCAAAATATTGCACTACATGTGCTGACTTTTTTAGAGGAAAAAAATGCTCTTTTAGAATATAAGGCTTACAACTGCATGACACAAACAACCAATGGACACCTGAACTTATTTTCTCCTACTGGTACAATCGAACAAAAGGATTTTAATCTAAAAGTAGAGGAATCACTACTATTACCCATCATGCAAAAGCAGGTTATAGAGGAAGGCATTGTAATTCACTCAAAATAAAATATCTGTACATTATTGATTTTATTCGTCAAGTTGGACAGTATGCAAAAATCTTTTACTTTTGCCTGTCATTTTTTATTCAGTGTTTTGTACTGAGCAAAAAATTGAACTTGGTAAATTATTTTAATTCAAAGGTTAACTCTTAACCTAAAACTTTAACAAACAAAAAAATTTAAGCATCAATTATGGGGCAAATCATTACAATAGCAGTGCCAGCATTAGGAATCTTAGCATTGCTTTACACTTTCGTTCAATTTAGTTGGGTTTCCAAGCAAGAAGTTGGCTCTGAAAAGATGGCTAAAATTGCTAAGGCAATTGCCGAAGGCGCAATGGCATTTTTAAGAGCGGAATACAAAATACTAGCTTTTTTTGTAGTAGGAGTAGCAGTCATCTTAGCGTTTACCGCTAATGCAAAAGACAGTTCTCCATTAATTGCACTTTCTTTTATTATTGGTTCGATTTGCTCTGGGCTAGCAGGATTTATAGGTATGCGCATTGCCACTAAAGCAAATGTGCGTACTACTAACGCAGCAAGAACGGGTTTAGGTAAAGCCCTAGAAGTTGCTTTTGCAGGCGGTTCTGTAATGGGACTTGCCGTAGTAGGTCTAGGTTTGTTAGGCTTAGGTGGCTTATTTTTGGCTTACCAAGGCACAACTGATTGGGACATAAATAGAGTAATTACTGTATTAACAGGTTTTTCTTTTGGGGCATCTTCTATTGCGCTATTTGCGCGTGTAGGTGGTGGTATTTACACCAAAGCAGCAGACGTGGGAGCAGACTTAGTAGGAAAAGTAGAAGCAGGTATTCCTGAAGACCACCCTTTGAACCCCGCAACAATTGCAGATAACGTAGGAGATAACGTAGGCGACGTTGCAGGTATGGGCGCTGACCTTTTCGAGAGTTATGTTGGCTCTATCATCGGTACAATGGTACTTGGTGCAGCATTTATTGGCATCACCGGATTTGAGGCTACTAACGATTTTAATGGTCTGAATGCGGTATTACTACCCCTTGTTGTCGCCGGTTTAGGTATTCTTACCTCCATTTTAGGTACTTTCTTTGTAAAAGTAAAAGAAGGTGGCGATCCTCAAAAGGCATTAAATCGCGGCGAATTCATCGCAGCAGGTTTAATGTTAATAGGTACTTTCTTCATAGTAACCCAATTTATGCTACCAACCAACTGGATGGTTAATGGCGTAGAATATACCGCAATGGGTGTTTTTTGGGCTATCTTATTTGGACTAGCTGCGGGTTTACTAATCGGATTGATTACAGAGTATTACACAGGATTTGGGACAAAACCAGTAAAATCCATTGTAAATCAATCCTTGACAGGTGCTGCTACTAATATCATTGCTGGCTTAGGTGTAGGTATGCAATCTACGGCTATTCCTATCCTTGTCTTAGCAGCAGCTATTATTGGAGCTTACGAAGTAGCAGGACTTTATGGTATTGCTATTGCAGCAGTAGGTATGCTTTCCAACACAGGTATTCAATTAGCAGTAGATGCTTATGGTCCAATTTCAGATAATGCAGGTGGTATTGCAGAAATGAGCGACTTGCCAGCCGAAGTGCGCAAAAGAACAGATAAATTAGATGCAGTAGGAAACACAACGGCTGCCATTGGTAAAGGTTTTGCAATTGGTTCAGCAGCATTAACTGCACTAGCATTGTTTGCTGCCTTTATGACAACTGCTAACATCAATTCGATTGATATTTCCAAACCACTTGTAATGGCTGGTCTTTTGATAGGTGGTATGCTACCATTCCTTTTTTCATCTATGGCAATGAATGCAGTAGGTAGAGCTGCTATGGACATGATTGAAGAAGTGCGTCGTCAGTTCAATAATATCCCTGAGTTGAAAGCAGCTTTGAGTGCTATGAAACGCAATGAAGATAAAGAATTTGAAACTTGGAGTAAAGAAGATCAACAGATATTTGATGCAGCAGAAGGAAAAGCAGAATATGGCAAATGTGTAGAAATATCTACTAAGGCATCCATTCGCGAGATGGTCTTACCAGGTTTGTTAGCAGTTATTTCACCTGTCATAATAGGCTTTACAGGTGGTCCTGAAATGTTGGGTGGATTATTAGCGGGCGTAACCGTTACAGGCGTATTGATGGCAATTTTCCAGTCCAACGCTGGTGGTGCTTGGGACAACGCAAAAAAAATGTTTGAAGGTGGTGTGGACATCAAAGGGAAAATTTATTACAAAAAATCTGACCCGCATAAAGCAGCGGTAGTAGGTGATACCGTAGGCGATCCATTCAAAGATACTTCTGGGCCTAGTTTAAATATCCTACTGAAACTCATGTCAGTGGTAGCCTTGGTAATTGCACCAATGATTGCTTTAGATGCAATAGATAAAATAGGTATGGAGACCAAACCAGAAATGCAAGAACAAATTGGTAAGGTTACAACACCTATTGATTCTGAGCAAATTACAGAATAAAATATTCCCTCGTTTTGTGGCACTTGTATCAACAAATGCTGCACTTCAAAGTTAATAAGATGGATATTTGACCCAGTGAAAACTGTCAAAGTCAAATATCCATTTTTATTATGCCACACAAAATGTATCTGAGCGAATGAAGCATTTGATAACTCCTATTCTAACTTTGATGCTCTTGTTTTTGCAACTCATAGCCTGTAAAAACGATAATAGTGATGCTACATCAAATGAGAATGACAAAGCACAAACTTCGCTCCCTTCAAAGCAGAGCGATTTTGGAGAAGCTCGCTTCAAATGGGGGTTCATGAACTCAAATGGTATCATTACGATTGCTCCTCAATTCGATGATACTCGCAATTTTGCTGGGAGTTTAGCTGCTGTGCAACTAAAAGGCAACTGGGGCTTCATCAACAAACAAGGCAATATGATGATTGAGCCACAATACAAAGGGGTTTGGGATTTTAAAGAAGGACTAGCAAGGGTGGAGACATGGGACGAAAAAATGGGATTCATTAACTTAGTAGGAAAGTTTATTATCCCAGCAACATTTGACGAAGCCAAAGATTTTAGCTACGGTCTCGCTAGAGTACAGGAAGATGGAATATTTGGATACATCAACAAAGAGGGCGAATTAGTGATTCCTTATAATTTCTCTGCTGCTTCTGATTTTGTGGATGGACGTGCCAAAGCCAAGCGACTTGCTGGTTATGGTTTAATTGATACCACTGGAAAATTTATTATTCCCGACCAATATGAACAAATAGCGTTCCCTTCCGAAAAACTCATACGCGCAAAAAAAGAAGGTAAGTTTGGATATCTAAACTTAAAAGGCGAAGTTGTTATTCCTTTTCGATTCGATAATGCCACCGATTTTTTCGATGGTGTTGCAGCAGTAGCTCAAGAAAGTATTTTTGGCTTGATTGATACCAAAGGAAATTATGTGAAACCACCATCTTTCGAGCGAATGTGGTACGCAGAAGACCAAAAATGGATAGTTCAAAAGCAAGGAAAATATGGTGTATTGAACAATAAAGGCGAATACGTCATTCCTGCTATCTATGACCAAATACTGCCTTTCTCGGAAAATAGAGCAATGTATATGAGCAACAATCTCTGGGGTATTATGGATGGCAATGGCAAAAAAATTACGCCAGCGCAATATGGCTTAGCTTGGGCATTCAAAGAAGGACTGGCTAGAGTTGCTTTTTATGAAGGCATAGGCTTTGTTGATAATCAAGGAAATCTAGTTATTCCCCCACAATATATGGAAGTGAGAGATTTTTCAGAAGGCTTGGCTAGGGTTCAGGTCGGACGCTAAAAAAGGAACGAAAAATAAAATACAATTCAATTCAGTTTACTAAAATTAAATAAAATGTTGACAGTCAGAAATTTAATATCATTCAATATTCTAATATTGTTTTCTTGGAACTTTGCGCATGCGCAGATGCAATTTCCAGAATTTACTATCAGCAAAACAGAAGTAGAAGGTCATTTGAGGTTCTTAGCTTCTGATGCACTTCAAGGCAGAAACACGGGTTCAGAGGGCAACAGAATTGCAGCAGCTTACATCGCTGCCCAATTAGAAGCCTATGGCGTACAAAAGCCAGCAGCCACAAATAGCTACTTTCAGCCTGTTGACTTAGAGCAAATTCAACCCATTACGCAAGCTACCTTAACTTGGAACAAAAACACCTTTAAGCAGAAAGAAACCTTAATGATGTTGCGTGGCAAAGGAGGTATACTTAATGCCAATGCTGTTTTTGCGGGACATGGCTGGGTAGATGAAGCACAAGGCATCAATGACTATGCAGGTTTGGATGTGAAAGGCAAAATTGTCATTACTAACATTGGTTTACCGAATGACCGCTCCCCACAAGCTACTTTTCAAGCCATTACGAAGAAAAGAGAATTAGCTAAGGCACAAGGCGCTATTGCTGTGGTAGAATTGTTCCAATTAGGCAAAAACTTCTGGACGTTAGCCACCAATTATTTTGGCAATCCTTCTATGGAATTGGCATCCACAGAAGACGCACCTAAAGACCTTCCTGCTTATGGATGGATTTTAGAAGGTGACTCAAAGTTTAGCGAAGAAGTCAAAAAAGGAAAGAAAAACAAAGTTGTCCTGACTTCTAATGCTTCTAGTCTAGAAAAAATAAAATCAGATAATGTTATTGGCGTTATTTACGGTAGTAACCCAGCATTGAGAGAGGAATATGTGGTGTTGAGTGCGCATTACGACCATGTGGGCGTGGGCAAGCAAGGTGGCGGTGCTTACACCGAGCAAGATAGCATCTTTAATGGTGCTAGAGATAATGCCTTTGGCACAACAGCATTGCTGACTGCTGCTAAAGCCTTAGCTGCTGCTCCACCTGAACGCTCTGTCATTATTTTAGCCGTAACAGGTGAAGAAAAAGGCTTATTGGGTAGTCGCTACTATGCTAATCATCCAATTTTCCCTTTGGAAAAAACGATTTACAACTTCAACACTGATGGCGCAGGCTACAACGCCATGGACAAGGTAACTATCTTTGGATTGGGCAGAACAGGAACAGATTCATTGCTCGTAAAAGGCGCTGCCGAGTTTGGACTCGCCGTCAACGATGACCCTGCACCAGAACAAGGACTATTCGACCGCTCGGACAATGTATCTTTTGCCGCTAAAGGCGTGCCTGCTATCACATATAGTCCAGGATTTACGGCTTTTGATGAAAGCATTATGAAATACTACCATCAAGTAACGGATAATCCTGACACCATAGATTTTGATTATTTGACGCTTTATGCCAAAGCGTTTAGCTATACTGCTCGTTTGTTGGCAAACATTCCCACTCGTCCTTTTTGGGTAACTGGCGATAAATATGAGGCTGCGGGCAAACAACTTTATAGTATTGAATAAATAAATTCATCCTATGTGGAAACATCGGTTAGGCTAACTGATGTTTCCATACAAACAAAATGCTGATGACAACAAAAACACCGTTAGTGAGCATCATCATGGGTTCAGATTCTGATTTGCCGATTATGCGGCAAGCAGCCGACCTACTAAAAACGTTTGAGATTCCCTTTGAACTTACTATTGTTTCTGCACATCGAACGCCCGACCGAATGTACGAATTTGCAAAAATGGCACACACTAGAGGTATCAAAGTCATTATTGCAGGTGCAGGAGGGGCTGCCCATTTGCCCGGCATGGTTGCATCGCTCTCCCCCCTACCCGTAATTGGCGTTCCCATTAAATCGTCCAATTCCATTGATGGCTGGGACTCTATGCTCTCCATTCTACAAATGCCCAATGGCGTTCCCGTTGCCACAGTTGCCTTAAACGGCGCAAAAAATGCAGGTATCCTAGCTGCGCAAATCATAAGCACAACCGACGAATCCATGCTTCATAAAGTAATCGCCTTCAAACAACAACTAGCAGAAGAAGTCGCCCAAAAGTATGAACGACTGGAAAGAGAGGGATATGAATAATTTGCGAAATCTTCAGGATTTCGCAAATCTACATATTGTACTACCCCATCAATTTACAAACTTCAACGCCTTTTGCACGAAGTTGCTCAAGCCTTTGCCTTTCAGCATTCCTTGATTGAGTAGGGCTAAATCGTAAAGGTATTTTGCTAAGTCGTTGCGTTCCTCGCCTTCTAGTTTTAGTAGTTTATCTGCCACCAAAGGATGGTTGGAATTGACGACTACATTGTAAGAATCTGGGAAGCCACCGCCAAAGCTATTGCCTTGTAGCGCTTGCATTTCCATCATACGGCGTAAGAATTCGGGTTTGGTTATCACCACTGGCGCATCCTCTGGTGAAAGGGCTTTTAGCTGCACACTAGCACCCGCCGTTTCTTTAGTAAAGACCTCGAAAGCGGATTTCACAGTTTCTTGCTCTTGTTCACTTAGCACCGATTCGTTTTTCTCATCCTTCTGAATTAACATATCCACAGTATCGGAGTCAACACGCACAAAAGTGACGTCGCGCAGTTTCATTTCCAAATGTTGCATGAAGTGGTTGTCCAAGATGTTATCAAACACAAGCACATCGTAATTTCTACCCTTAGCCACCTCAATGTAGCTGTGATGTTCATTGATTTGATTGGTGTAAAGGAAAATCACTTTGTCGTATTTATCTGTTTGCAGGTCTTTCACTTTTGCCTTGTATTCCTCAATCGTGAAATGTTCTCCTTCTGTATTTTTCAGTAAAGTGAATTTTTGTGCACGGTCGTAGAATTTTTCTTCCGTAATCATGCCGTACTTGATGAATACACCCAAATCAGACCATTTTTCTTCAAAACCCTTGCGGTCTTTGTTAAATAGTTCGTTGAGTTTATCCGCTACTTTCTTGGTAATATGGCTTGTGATTTTTCGCACATTACTATCGCTTTGCAAATAGGAGCGAGAAACATTGAGCGGAATGTCAGGCGAATCAATTACCCCATGCAACAAAGTCAAAAATTCAGGTACAATTTCTTTCACATTGTCTGTGACATAGACTTGGTTGGAATAGAGTTGAATTTTATTGCGCTGTTCGGCGATGGAATTGCCAATTTTAGGGAAATATAAAATACCAGTCAAATTGAAAGGATGATCCACATTCAAATGAATCCAGAACAAAGGAGCTGGACTAAACGGATACAACTCATTGTACATGTCTTTGTAGTCGTCGTCCGTTAATTCAGTGGGTTGCTTTTTCCAAATTGGATTTGGATTATTGATGATATTTGGAACTTCCTCATTGATTTCCTGTTCTTCATCGCCTTCACCTTCATAGCGCGTTTCGGTTTTTGTACCAAATTGAATAGGCACGGGAAGGAACTTTGCATATTTATTCAGCAAATCCTCAATTCGATTGCGCTCCAGAAATTCTTTATCGCCTTCGTTTTCAATATAAAGCACTACATCCGTACCTCGAAAATCTTTTTCTACATCTTCAATGATGTATTCTGGGTCGCCCTCACATGACCATTTGACAGGTTTAGCCCCTTCTTTGTACGATTTTGTCAGTACCTCTACCCTCTTCGCCACCATGAATGCCGAGTAAAAACCTAAACCAAAATGCCCAATAATGTTGCCCTCATCTTTGTATTTGTCCAGAAACTCTTGCGCACTAGAGAATGCCACTTGATTAAGGTATTTATTCACTTCTTCCTCCGTCATACCAATTCCTCTATCTCTGATAGTGAGCGTTTTAGCTGATTCATCTATCAGAATTTCGATGGTGGTATCGCCTATTTCACCTTGTACTTCACCTCTTTTAGCAAGTGTCTTTAGTTTTGTAGTGGCATCCACCGCATTGGAAACTAATTCCCTTAAAAACACTTCTCTATCTGAATACAAAAACTGTTTGATAATTGGAAAGATATTTTCCGTTTGTACTGAGATATTTCCTTTCTGCATATAATTGAATAGTTTTATGGCTCAAAAAAAGTTCTTATCCTCATTGTTTACAAGACTTATGCCATTGTTATTTTGTCAGTAAAAAAAATAAGAAATCATTCAGTTATATCAGCAATAAAAATATTTTGAACTGTTGTCTATGAATTTACCTCCTGCTTTTGTGCAGCAAATGCAAGCACTGCTCGGTGATGACTTTAATGCTTTCAAGTATTCACTACTTAATGAAACAGCCGTTTCGATTAGGTGGAATGATAAAGTTAAATTAAATAACAAAGAAAATTACGAAGGAGTAAAATGGAACGCTAAAGGAGTATACTTAAAAGAGCGTCCTATTTTTACACTTGATCCACTTCTTCATGCTGGCGCATATTATGTGCAAGAGGCATCTTCAATGTCTATTGCCAGTATTCTTAAAGCGCAACTTATTCTCAATCAACCACTTAAAGTATTGGATTTGTGTGCTGCACCTGGTGGAAAATCTACGTTATTGCTTTCTGAAATTCAGGACAATAGTTTGCTAGTTGCCAACGAAGTTATTAGAAATCGCTATCAAATTTTACAAGAAAATCTATGTAAATGGGGCAATCGAAATATGATGATAAGCAACCACGAAACAAGTGATTTCAAGCGTTTAGCAGGATATTTTGACCTTATTCTTGTGGATGCACCTTGCTCTGGCGAGGGACTTTTTCGCAAAGACCCAAAAGCAATGGATGAATGGTCGCCACAAGCGATACAGCAGTGCGCCATTCGGCAACAAAAAATTTTAACAGATGCTCAACAACTATTGTCGCCAAATGGAAAACTTATTTACAGCACTTGCACCTATAACCACAAGGAAAATATAGAAAATGCTTTATGGCTGCACGAAACATTTGGCTTAGAGAGCCTGCAAATAAACTTTCCAGACGACTGGAATATTGAAGAACAGCAGCTCAAAAACGTTTATGGCTATCAGTTTTATCCACATCGCGTACAAGGCGAAGGTTTTTTCATAAGCGTTTTTCAACATGCTTCCGCAAAGCTTGAAAAAACAAGAAAAGCATTACCATTCAAGCATTTAAAACGACTTAAAGCATCGGAAACCGCGAGTTGGCAACATTACTTACAAGAAGCTGAAAAATATACCTTTTTTCAAACAGAAAAAGGCACTATCTTTGCATTCCAAGTTGATTTAATTGAGTCATACCAGCTTTTATCCAATGTGTTGTACAAAAGCACTTATGGACTGGAAGTAGGAATGTTGAAAGGCAAAGAACTCATTCCGTCGCACCATCTAGCCGTTAGTAAAGATGTTGCAAAAGATTTGCCTACTATTCAACTCGATAAACAACAAGCCTTAAAATATCTAAAAAGGGAAAACTTTGAATTAACACAAGGCACTCAAGGATGGTGCTTAGTGCAGTTCGATGGTGTTAACTTAGGTTGGGTCAAGGGATTAGAACATCGCTTGAACAATTATTATCCTAAGGAATGGAGAATTAGAATGGAAATTTGAAGGAAACAAAGGCTTTTTTCACATTTATTTCATTAAAGCAAAAGAAAATGCACGATATAGAACCATACTATCACTGGAGGGAACATTACATTGCTGATGAAGACAGCAGTTCGCCTTTTTATGGACGAGAGTACGACGAATTTCGATTTACACAAAAAATATACAACTATTTTATTCACCCACAATGGGATTCTTTTGGCTCTAACACTTTGTACGTGAAAGTGTTGTACGTTAGCTATGACGAAGGATATGCCATTATGGAATTAATCGGAGAATGGAATGATTGTTTACTAAATGACATCATGTATCTAAAACGGGAAGTTATAGATAGTATGTTAAAATTGGGTATTAATAAATATATACTCATCTGCGAAAATGTGTTGAACTTTCATGGCTCTGATGACAGTTATTATGAAGAATGGTATGAAGATGTGAGCGATGAAAGTGGCTGGATTTGCTTTGTTAATACTTTAAAGCATGTCGAAGAAGAAATGCACGATACACGACTCCAATATTTTGTTAATTTTGGCAAAATGTTCAACAACATCAACTGGCGACCGCACAAACCCAATTTGTTATTTGAATTAATGGATAATCTTGTGAATGGACAAACCAAAAGATTGACGTACTAATTTGATTGTTAGATTTTTATAGAGCAATAGTGAATGCACAAGTCAGGATTTATTAATATCATCGGTCGCCCAAATGTTGGAAAATCAACTTTGATGAATGCCTTATTGGGCGAACGCATGAGCATTATTACGCCAAAACCACAAACGACAAGACATAGAATTATTGGCATTTTAAGCGACGAGGACTACCAACTAGTATTTTCAGACACGCCAGGTATGATTGAAAAACCTATCTACAAAATGCAAGAACAAATGAACCACTTTGCACACTCTACTTTTGAAGATGCAGATGTGATGCTTTTTGTAGTAGATGCCAACGAAACTTATTCAGAGAACGACCCTATTTTAGAGCGATTGCGTCAAGCAAAAGGTATCCCATTATTTTTGGTTATCAATAAGATTGACACCATTGACGAAGGGAAATTATTGCAACTCATCAAGTCGTGGAACTTACGATTGCCTTTTAAAGAGATCATTCCAACTGCTGCTTTACACAAAAAAAATACAGAACGCCTATTAAAAGTCATTTTAGATTATACACCAGAGGGCCCTATTTACTACCCTAAAGACCAAATTACAGATAGGTCGGAGCGTTTTTTTGTGAGTGAAATCATTCGTGAAAAGATACTATTACTCTACCACGAAGAAATACCTTATTCAGTAGAGGTTATGGTAGAACACTTTAAAGAAGATACGACCAAGACAGGAGAAGCGTTGGTGAAAATATTAGCGAATATCTTCGTGGCACGCAATTCTCAAAAATCTATCATTATAGGGAAAGACGGAGGAACTATTAAAAAATTGGGTACTGAAGCTAGAAAAGCCATAGAAACTTTTTTAGAAAAGAAAGTATTTTTAGAATTACATGTTAAAGTAAAAGATAATTGGCGAGACGATGACTTTTTACTGAAACAATTTGGATACAAAAATTAAGTCTTGAGTTATTGGGTGCTGATTCGAAAACCAAAACCCACAACTCAAAAATCAAAACTAGCCTAAATAAAGATTAGGCAAATTTTTTAGCAATTATTATGGGAAATATTGTAGCGATTGTTGGACGACCTAACGTAGGAAAATCAACTTTGTATAACCGGTTAATCGGACAGCGTCAAGCGATTATTGATGACATTAGCGGCGTAACCCGCGATAGGCAATATGGCGTTTCTGATTGGAATGGCAAATCATTTACCGTTATTGACACGGGTGGTTTTGTCGAACATTCTAATGATATTTTTGAAGCCGCCATCAGAGACCAAGTGCGCATTGCCATTGAAGAAGCCGTAGCAATACTATTTATGACTGACGTTACAACGGGCATTACCGATTTGGATGATCAAATTGCTGACATGCTCAGAAAAGGCAAGAAACCAGTTTTTCTAGTTGTCAACAAAGTGGATAATCACGCTAGATTACTCGCCGCCAATGAATTTTGGAGTTTGGGCTTTGAAAATACCTTCTTCCTTTCTTCTTTGACAGGTAGTGGAACAGGTGAATTACTAGATGCCTTAACCGAGCAGCTTACAGAAGATGCAATGCCTGAATCAGATTTACCTAAAATCGCCATCGTTGGACAACCTAATGTAGGAAAATCCTCATTAACCAATGCTCTATTAGGTGAGGATAGAAATATTGTCACAGATATTGCTGGCACCACACGAGATTCTATTCACTCCAAATACAATAAATTTGGTAAAGAATTTTTATTGATTGATACCGCAGGTATTAGGAAAAAGAATAAAGTGTATGAGAATTTAGAATTTTATTCTGTCATGCGCGCCATTAAAGCCATTGAAGATGCAGATGTGGTAATGTTGATGATTGATGCGCAAACAGGCATGGAAAGCCAAGACATGAATATCTTTAAAATCATTATTCGGCGTAAAAAAGGTGTAGTAATTTTGGTCAACAAATGGGATTTAGTAGAAAAAGAAACCAACACCGCACGTGACTTTGAGCAAAAAATACTAGCTAAACTTGAGCCGTTCAATGATGTGCCTATTGTCTTTACCTCGACTACAGAAAAACAACGCATTTCAAAAGCAGTAGATAAAGCGTTGGAAGTGTACGCAAATCGGTCTCAAAAAATTAAGACTTCTGTGCTGAACGAAGTCATGTTGGCAGCTATCGAACACTATCCTCCCCCAGC
Organism: uncultured Saprospiraceae bacterium; assembly: GCA_937944245.1. Taxonomy (GTDB): domain Bacteria; phylum Bacteroidota; class Bacteroidia; order Chitinophagales; family Saprospiraceae; genus JAAUTG01. The sequence continues at coordinate 28,460 of CALDYY010000096.1, forward strand.
CTATCGCGGAAAATTTATTACCATAAAATACGTCACGCAATTACCAACTCATTATCCATCATTTGCCTTTTTTTGTAACGCTCCCGACCATGTAAGAGAACCTTACAAAAACTACCTCGAAAATCAGTTACGCAAGCACTTTAACTTTAGCGGGGTTTCTATCAGTCTTTTTTTTAGGCAAAAATAAATTTGGATGTAGTGAAGTAATTATCCTAACACTTCGCTATATTTATTTTGCAAAATATTACAGAAACAAAATTTAATCAAAGTTAGTATGAAAAAAAACAACTCACTTTGGGTTGGAATCCTGCTTATTGCAGTGATGATGACCCTTTCAACTCATGCACAGCGCAATAAAAAAGCAACGCCCGAAATAGCCGCCGCAAAATCAACAGCTATCACTTACGATTCCTCCATTTACAATGCTATCGAATGGCGCAATATTGGTCCACATCGCGGTGGACGATCCGCAGCCGTAGCAGGCGTTGAAGGGCAGCCGATGCTTTTCTACATGGGCGCAACAGGTGGTGGCGTATGGCGCACTACTGATGGCGGTGGCACTTGGGAAAATATCTCCGATGGCTATTTTGGCGGTTCTATCGGCGCAGTAGCCGTTAGTGAATACGACCCTAATGTCATTTATGTAGGTGGCGGCGAAGTTACGGTACGTGGCAATGTTTCTTCTGGCAATGGCGTTTGGAAATCAATGGATGCTGGAAAAACATGGAAGCATATCGGTTTGGAGCAATCTTTCCACATCCCAAGAATTAGAATCCATCCTAAAAATCCTGATTTGGTATATGCTGCCGTATTAGGAAACCTTTACAAAGATAATGAAGAACGAGGCGTTTACAGAAGTAAAGATGGTGGAACAACATGGGAAAAAGTCCTTTTTGTTAGTCCTTCAGCAGGTGCTTGCGACTTAATCATAGACCCAAACAATCCTAGAGTGCTTTATGCTTCCACTTGGAAAATAAGACGCAAACCTTACAACCTTTCTAGTGGTGGCGAAGGTAGCGGACTTTGGAAAAGTACCGATGGTGGCGACACTTGGCAAGACATCAGCAGAAATAGTGGCTTACCCAAAGATACGCTAGGCATTATTGGTGTTACCGTTTCACCCGTTAATTCCAATCGCGTTTGGGCAATTATTGAATCGCAAACAGGAGGCGTATTCCGCTCCGATGATGCAGGCAAAACATGGACAAAACTCAATGAAGACCGTGCATTGCGCCAAAGAGCTTGGTATTACACGCGCATTTATGCAGACACCAAAGACCAAGATGTGGTGTATGTCCTTAACGTGAGTTACCATCGTTCTAAAGATGGCGGAAAAACATTTACCTCATTTCAATCGCCTCACTCCGATCACCACGATTTGTGGATTGCACCTGAAGACCCTAAACGCATGATTATCGCCGATGATGGTGGCGCACAGGTTTCCTATGATGGGGGTGAAAATTGGAGTACCTACTTTAATCAACCAACCGCCCAATACTACCGAGTTGTTACCGACAATCATTTCCCCTATCGTATCTATGTTGCGCAGCAAGATAACAGTACACAGCGCATTTTACATCGCACCACAGGTGCGTATGTTGATGAGCAAGCATGGGAAGAAACCGCAGGTTGTGAGTGTGGACATATCGCCGTTCATCCTCAAAATAAAGATATTGTATTTGGTGGTTGCTACGATGGTTACTTAGACCGTCTGGATCATCAAACCAGTTTGAACAGAGCAGTCAGTGTTTATCCAGATAATCCAATGGGCTATGGCGTGGATGGAATGCGTTATCGCTTTCAATGGAATTTCCCCATTTTCTTTTCCCCTCATCATCCTAATAAACTCTACGCAGGCTCGCACGTGCTGCATGTAAGCTACAACGAAGGACAAAGTTGGGAAGTAATTAGTCCAGATTTGACTAGGAACGATACAACCAAAATGGGCGCTTCTGGAGGACCTATCACTAAAGACAATACTTCGGTAGAATATTATTGCACTATTTTTGCTGCTGCTGAATCTCCTTTAAAAGAAGGTGTTATTTGGGTAGGTTCTGATGATGGATTGATACATTTGACAAACGATGGCGGAAAGAACTGGAAAAATGTTACACCTAAAGCCATGCCTGAATGGATTATGATTAACAGCATTGAACCTAGCCCGTTTGATGCAGCGAGTTGTTATGTGGCGGCTACGATGTACAAAAGTGGGGATTTCAAACCCTACTTGTTCAAAACTAGCGACTATGGCGCAACTTGGACAAAAATTGTAGATGGGATTGCGGAAAACGACTTTACTAGAGTGGTGCGCGCTGACCCAAAAAGAAAGGGTTTGCTTTATGCTGGCACAGAAAATGGAATGTATATTTCCTTTGATGATGGTGCAAATTGGCGTTCCTTCCAAATGAATCTGCCGATTGTACCCATTACTGATTTAACTATCAAGAATGATAACCTCATTGCAGCTACACAAGGTAGAAGTATCTGGATTATTGACGATTTAACCGTGCTGCATCAACTTTCGGATAAGGTAGCGCAAGCCAATGTACATTTATTCCAACCAATGGCTTCTTACAGAATGGCAGGCAGACAAGGCAAACCTTCCAAAACAGCAGGACAAAACCATCCCGGTGGTGTAATGGTACATTTCTACTTAAAAGAAAAACCTGCTGATTCGGTAGCCGTAGCCTTGACCTTTTTAGAAGCCAACGGTACAGTCATCAAAGAGTTTTCAACTAAGGCAAAGGATAAGAAAAATGAACTCACTGTGAAATCAGGTAGCAATCGCTTTGTTTGGAATATGCGCTACGGCGAAGCAGAATCCTTTGAAGGCATGATTCTTTGGTGGGCATCCATGAACGGTCCTTTAGCAATGCCTGGAAATTACAAAGTGCGCTTGACGGTTGGCGAAGAAAGCCAAGAAGCGGAGTTTGAAATACTCCAACAACCTACTTCACCGACTACGCCTGAAGGCTATAAAGAACAATTCGACTTCTTGCGCTCCGTTCAAGAAAAAGTATCTGAAGCACATTTGGCGATTAAGGAAATTCGCAGCATTCGCGAGCAAATGAATACTTACACCAAACGCATCAAAGACAAGCCTGAAATGAAAGATTTGGTGGACAAAGCCAAAGAAATAGATAAAAAAATGACCGCAGTAGAGGAAGCACTTTATCAAACAAAGAATCGAAGTGGACAAGACCCGCTCAATTTCCCTATTCGTTTGACCAATAAATTAGCGCACCTCAATGCACTTGCCGATGGCGAGTTTCCACCAACACAACAAATGTACACCGTAAAAGAGGAATTGGCTAAATCCATTGACGAACAGCTCAGCCTATTCCAAACGGTAAAGGCACAAGAATTGCCACTATTCAACCAAATGGTGAAGCAAAAAGCACTTGATGCTATCATACTAGAAAACACAGAAGCCGCTAACTAAATAGAATCTTAGAGCCACATGGCAAGCATTTTAAAAATGCTTGCCATGGGTTTTTAGCTTACGCTGACATATATGGAAGAGATTGTTTTCATAAAAGGTTCTGACCGAAAACCAAAAGGCAATGTGAGGTATTTCCACCCCCAATCAACTCTTCGAGGCAAAAAAGTCACTCCTCAAACTTATTAATTTTTATGATACCATCTACTGCCTTGATGCGGGTTTTGGTAAAGTTTTGGTCGGCATCAAAGCCGTAGCCGAAGATAATTTCGTCGGGGCGAGTGATAGTAACAAATTTATTAGTGTAAATTCTTCTTGTGCGCTCATCCCAAATCAATTCTTCTGAATCTAACTGCTCTCCGTTAGTGCTTTTCCAAACCACACTATCTTGCACAACGACTTTTGATTCTGTTTCGTAGCGCATGCCATAGTTAGCGGAAAGTTCGCCTGTTTTTATTTGGTCGTCATCAAAAAACTCGACCAGTAAGCCATTGGGAAATTCCTGCTGATTTTGATTAATCGTGTAGCGCAGCATGGTGGGTGCAGTAATGCGCACTTGCAATCTAGCCGAATCGCTGTAAAGAATTTCTACTTCTTGCATCTCCTCAATACCCAAATTATCTTTGGTGTAAATGACTTGTTCCCTTACCAAAGCATCTTCTTTGCAAGCTAGCATTAGGCTAAACATCAAAAAAGCAAAAAATAGTCCCTTGTTCATCATAATTTAATTTAGATAGTGTTGCATGTATAAGAACAGCAAACATTACAAATTTATAAACTTTAAAGGATGTTGAATAACTCGTAAGAATGTCATTATCTTAGCATTAAAAGTTACGGTATAACCAAAAAATTATTATCTACATTAAATATTCATTAGTGGATTTCGCAAGGCAGCACAAATAATACCTGTTGATACTGCTACGTTGAGCGATTCCATATCGTGTGTGCCATAGGCAGGAATGGTAATAGGATGATCTACTTGCGCTAATATACTGGGAGAAAGCCCTTGACTTTCATTGCCCATAGCAACAAGACCTGATGTGCTTAACATAGGTTGAAATACAGAACGCCCCTTCAACATGGCTGCATAGGTAGGTAAGTTAGGAAATTGTTGTTTTAATGCGTCAAACTCAATAGGGATAACTTTCACACGCAAAAAAGCGCCCATAGAAGCCTGTATGACTTTGAAATTATAAACTTCTACGCTATCAAGAGAACAAAAAATATGTTGAATACCAAACCAATTGGCAATGCGCAAAATTGTTCCCATGTTGCCAGGGTCTTGAATGCGGTCTAAATAGAGCGACCAATCTTTAGCAACAACATTGGCGTCAAGGTTCACTTTGGGCTGCTTGGCGATAATTAGTACCTGATTAGGGGTAGTAAGCTGAGAAATTTGCTTGAGTTCCTTTTGCGTAACCTCCTCCACAAGTGCTTCGTGCGATATTAACAAATCCTTATTGGTTAATATCCAACCTTTTTGTGCAAAAATGGCTTCTATAACTATATTTGAGGCATTCAACATTTCGTACGCTAATTTTGTACCTTCGGCGATGAAATTGTTGTAAACTTGACGATATTTCTTCTCTGAAAGACTGCGAATATACTTTTCTTTGTTTTTGGAAAGTGGCATTATTTGACTTAACGATGAATTTAAGAATTATTTTATTGCTTATTTGTTCTTATGTGCTTGCTTCTTGTAGTAGTGCAAAATACTTACAGGATCAACAACAGCTATTAATCCAAAACAAAATTAACATTATTAGCGAAGAAAAAATACCCAATAAAACCTATTTAGAATACGAACTTTCTACTATTCCTAAACAACAGCCCAATAAAAAATTCTTTTTCATAAATCGGGAATGGCTATACTTTAAATCACAGGATAGCACTAAGTTAGTTCAGCAACTGATTAGAAAAAGATTAGCAGAAGCTCCTGTCATTATAGACACCGCGTTAGTAAGTGCTAGTCAAAAAGCTATGCTTAATTTTTTAATTAGCCGTGGTTATTACAATGCTAAAGTCAATAAAAAGATAGAAGAACTAGCCGATTTAAAAAGAGCTAGGGTAATCTATAACGTCTATCCTAAACATCAATACCTTATTGATACGATAGTATATACAAGTAAGGATAGTACCATACAAAACATTTTAAATAAAAAAAGCAATCAAACCTATTTAAAAAAGGGACAGCCAGGTTCCTTAGAGCTTTATAATAAAGAAGTGACTAGAATTGTAAACGATTTACGCAACAATGGATATGCCAACTTTACCAACAGTTATGTTAGCGACTTAATTGCCGATTCCTCTGGAATGAATCTTCGCGCAAGATTGGAGGTGCTACTACCTAATGATAGCCTAAAACACAAACGATATACTATAGGAGATATTACTGTTTTTTCTAATTATGATCCGCTTGATTCTCTGATAATGATTACTAAAGGCACTCTTCCAGAGCATGACCCCTCTAGTTCAATCACTTATGTTAGAGACACCGTTATTGATGGTATAACGTTCATGTACACTAATTGGAAAAATGGAGTACGCCTACAAACACTACTCAGAGAAATTGATTTAAAAAGCGGACAGCAATATAGTTTAGAAACGGAAAGAGCAACAAACGACAATCTCAATTCACTAGGCATTTTTAAATTTATTTCTATTCGTTCGCAAGTAGATTCTATATTAGATACTGTCATCCATTATAATATTTTTTTAACTAGAAATACGCTTTTCTCAATAGGTCCAGACATCGAAGCTCGCTATGCGAATCAATTTAATACCTCCAGTAGTCGCTTAAACTTAATTGGAATAGCAGCAAGACTTTCCCTGAATGCTCGAAATATTTTTAAAGGTGCGGAATATTTGTCCAACAATATTTCCCTAGAACTCGAATTTGATATTTTTAATAATTTCGCACTTAACACCGTGGATATTGGCTTGCAACAAAACTTAGATATACCTCGCTTTATAGATTATTTGGGTATGTGGAATATAATGAGAAAGAAAAATAAACCTTCTCCATTATACAATTTTATTAAAAACTCAAATACTCGAATTAGGGTAAGCTATAATTTTTTGAGTCGTAAAAACTTCTATGATTATCAACTATTCAACGGAACACTTGGGTTTGACTCTCAACTCTCTACCAAACACCGATTGGTCGTCAATCATATTGGAATTGACTATTTTAATCCAAAAAACATAGGACAAAATTTTCAAACTGTTTTAATTAATAATCCTTTTTTGGAAAGAAGTTTTGGAGACCAATTATTTACAGGTTTTTTATTTAGGGGAATTAACTATTTTTATAATGAGCGACCCAACAGATATGGATATTCTTTCGCCGGCAATATTAATTTAGAATTTTCAGGAGCAGAAGTAGAATTAGCTAATGCCATTTATAATCAATTTGCACTTAACCCCGGTGTATTTAAAATTGGTGATACTGATTTCTCACGCTATCTACGCACCGAAATAGATGGAAGATTATATAAAATATTTAACCCTAATCAATCCTTTGCTATGCGTGCCAACATTGGTATTGGCATACCTTTTGGCGGTACTCCTGAAGTACCTTATGTTAAACAATTTTTTATAGGAGGACCAAATAGTATTAGAGCTTTTGCGGCTAGGGAAATAGGTCCAGGTGCGCATTGTAGTTCAGATATTCACGGTAGCATATGTGGTAAAGATTTTGGTGATCCTCAAACAGACTTACCATTTTATCAAACTGGAGCAATCAAACTAGAGTTTAATGCAGAATATCGTTTTAATTTATTTTCATTTTTCGGCAATTCTATTGCTAGTGCACTATTTTTAGATATAGGCAATGTATGGCTATCTAGAGAAGATAGCAGCAGACCTAATTCGCAGTTCAGATTTACGCCACTTAAAAGTACAAACGGAACTATTGCGAACGATGCTTTTTATCAACAATTTGCTATTGGAACGGGTACAGGTATTAGATTTGATTTCAATTATTTTATTTTACGCTTCGATGTTGGCTATCCCTTACGCTCACCCCATAGAAAAGACGATGTCTGGATTACCGTTAAAGATTTCAACGTTGGCAGAAATAACTTAAATTATAATCTAGCTATTGGCTATCCTTTTTAATACCATTTTTTTTGATTTGTTTTTTATCGTATTCCTCAAATAATATTTTTCTTCCAAATCTACTACAAATCGGGCATTGATAAGGATTATGTCCTCTAGCAGGACAATGTTCCCTGCCAAAAAATATAATCTGTAAGTGCAATTTATTCCATAATTCCTTAGGAAAAGTTCGTTTTAAATCTTCCTCTGTCTTTTCTACATTTTTGCCCGTACTCAATTTCCAACGATAAGCCAATCTGTGAATGTGTGTATCTACCGGGAAAGCAGGCACACCAAAGGCTTGTGACATTACTACGGAAGCAGTTTTATGCCCTACACCAGGTAAACTTTCCAAAGCCTCAAAACTATCAGGCACATTCCCATCATATTTTTCAATCAAAATATTCGATAATTCAGAAATAGCCTGTGATTTTTTAGGCGAAAGTCCACAAGGTCGAATAATAGATTTTATTTTTTCCACTGGTAGGACTGCCATGTCAAATGGATTATTGGCTTCCTGGAATAAAAACGGCGTTACTTTATTTACTCGCTCGTCTGTACATTGCGCCGAAAGTAGTACGGCAATTAACAGAGTAAAAGCATCCTTATGGTCGAGTGGCACAGGCGTTTCGGGATACAATCGTTCTAATTGAGCGACTATTTCCGCTGCTATTTCTTTTTTTGTCATATAATAAAAGCCTAATTTTGCATCTTATTATAAGGTGTGAGACATAATTCACATAGATTTAAACTATGTTTCATACATTAAAATAAGTATCTTCTTTATATTAACAGCGTCTAAAAAAATAGTTCATTTAATTATTTACCTATTAACTTTATTTTTATGATGGAAAATTTATTTGACTTCGCTAAGTTTTCGGAACAATTCACAACCTTAGTCACTGGTTACGCACCAAAAGTGATTGGAGCCATCTTGACCCTTATTATAGGATTTTGGATTGCTGGCAGATTGACTAAAGTAGTAAAAAACCTACTTTCAAAGCAAAAAGTTGACGTATCTGTACAAGGATTCTTAGGTTCTCTAGTAAATGTAGGCTTAAAAGTAATGGTTTTACTCGCCGTAGCAGGTATGTTTGGCATTGAGACGACTTCTTTTATTGCCATTTTCAGCGCACTAGCTTTTGCTGTTGGCTTAGCTCTTCAAGGCACATTAGCACATTTTGCAAGTGGTGTAATGGTTCTTATTTTCAAACCCTACAAAGTGGGCGATTTAGTAACTATTGGCGGTGGCAACACAGGTGCTGTCGAAGAAATTCAAATTTTTAATACCATTTTACGCACTTTGGATAACCAAAAAATTATTGTTCCCAATGGCGTGGTAACGAGCAATGTTATCACGAACAAATCAGGACAAGGTACAATGGGAGTAGAACTTTCTTATAGTATTAGCTACAAGGCTGATATTGATAAAGCAAAGGAAATCATTGTAAATGTAGCAAAATCGTGCCCATTCATTTTAGATGAACCTACTCCAGCAGCTTTTGTAGCAAAACATGCTGATAACGCTATCCATTTAGCAACACGCCCTTTCGCTAAAAGTGAAGATTATTGGAGTGCCTTTTTCTACATGCAAGAGCATGTGAAAAAAGAATTTGACAAGGCAGGTATTAATATTCCTTATCCACAAATGGATGTTCATATGATAAATGCTAACTAGTCCTCTTTCAACTAACAAAAATAGGTACTTTTAGGAGTACCTATTTTTGTTGATTATTATTGCTCAAAGCAAACTTCTGCTCCAAGATGCTCATTTCATAGCGGTCAAAAAGCCGATATGTTTGCTGATAATTTCCCTGAATTGCACTTTTCTCTACGTAAACCAAGCCGATACCTTTAGCATAAATTTCCTTACCTATCAATTCTACTGCTAGTACTCCTTCCTTATCGTGTTCAACCAGTTCTCTTATACTAAATTCAATAGCCGGATAACGCTTCCCCTGAAAGTCATACGTTATTGCAGATACAAAACGACGATTCTTAATGACGGTTATTTTACTATTATCTAAAGCCGATTGCCATGATGTATGGTATAAGAATACCCCTAAAGAATCTTTTACCTCAAAAGGAAAACTATTACCATTACTGATTTCCATGGGAATTTGTATTTGATAGCCACTACTATCGGTTTCGTAGATGAACGCTTCTTCTAACAACATTCCATTACTTACTTTGAGTTGGCGAATCAACTGCTGAGGCATAAATTTATAATCATAATACATTCCTGTCAAAAAAGTGCTACTACCTTGTTCTATTGTTCGGTAGTACCAATAATAAGGTGGGAAAGTATCTGGATTGGTGGATTGATATTCATATACCAAGCCGTCCTTCAAATCTTTGAGTGGTAAGTAATATGCTTCAATATTTCTTTTTTGCTCTATTTGACAAGCTATACAAATAGAACCAAACAATATTATAATAGTGAATATTCTCACAAAATCTATAATTTAATATCCCTCAAAAAAAGTGCCGAATAGTTGGTTCATATTCGGCACACTAAAATCATAAATCTATGAAAAAGTAAGCAATCTGTTCTACGTTAAATTTTATGGACGAGCCTTTTCCTTTTTATTTTTCTGCATCGCTTTCTGCATTGGATTCAACTGTGGCTCTGTTACGTTATTTTTATAGACGCTAAAATAAGTTGGTGTTCTTGGCACAGGCGTGATGTTGTTGCTTTCATCAATATCCGCCAACTCACCGTAAGGGTCTAATTTCACAGCAGTCACCTCCTTATTTTTCAAAAAGACCTTTGTAAACTTATCCTCATTTTTTCGCCAAATCTCCACTGGAATACGCTCTATTTCTTTTGTTCCATCTTTGTAAGTCCATTCGAGTATAATAGGCATTACCAAACCACCTTTATTGGAAAAAGCAATTTCATAGTAATTTTTATCTTTAAATTGTTCCTTTTCTTTCTTAGAAAGCGTTTCTGCATACAGTTTAGTTTTAACTACTTCTACTGAATCAGCAGTTTCCCAAGGGCGGTAAGTAGAATAAAAATCTATTAACTCAGGGTCTTTTTCTGTAGGAAATTCTAATGTTTCTCTATTGCGCATTTTAGTCAAATCCACAAATGGCTTCTCAGCCTTTACCTCGCGGGAAATTTCTCTTACTTCAGGGTCTTTGTCTAAATCCGCTTTATACCATTTTACGCTGTCCAATGAAATATCTACGGCATCAGTACCAAAAAACCAACCCCTCCAAAACCAATCCAAATCCACCCCGCTAGCGTCCTCCATTGTTCGGAAAAAATCTGCTGGTGTTGGCTTTTTAAACATCCAACGATTAGCATATTCTTTGAACGCATAGTCAAATAATTCCCTACCCATGATTGTTTCACGAAGAATCGTTAGTGCCGTAGATGGTTTAGAATAGGCATTCGGACCGAAATAGATAATATTTTCACTATTAGTCATAATGGGTTCTAACTGGTCTTTAGGCAATGCCATGTACGAAGTGATATTTCTGGGAGAATTCCCAAATTTAGTAGGAAAATCAGGGTCGAATTCTTCCTGTGCTACATAATCCAAAAAGGAGTTAAGTCCTTCATCCATCCATGTCCATTGTCTCTCGTCGCTATTGACAATCATCGGGAAGTAATTATGTCCAACCTCATGAATAATTACGCCAATAGCTCCCCATTTAACACGTTCAGTATAAGTACCGTCCTTTTCTGCACGACCATAATTAAAGGCAATCATTGGATATTCCATTCCATTAGCTGCTTCCACAGAAATAGCTACTGGATAAGGATAGGGAAAAGTATATTTTGAGTAAGTTTTTAAAGTGTGTGCAACGGCTTTGGTAGAATAGCGACTGTAAACTGGGAAAGCCTCCTCTGGATAATAGCTCATGCACATTACTTTTCTACCATCGTCAGTAATATGTGGCATAGCATCCCAAACATATTTGCGGCTTGCTGTCCAAGCAAAATCGCGTACATTATCTGCCTTAAAAATCCAAGTTTTAGTGTTTTCTGATTTCTTTCTCTTGAGATGTTCCTTTACTTCGTCTAAGGTAACAATGAATAAAGGTTCTTGTACATTTTTAGCTTTCTCCCACCTTTTTTGCTGAGTTGGTGTAAGCACAGTGGAGTAATTAAGGCATTCTCCAGTGGAGGCAACCATATAATCATCAGGTACAGTCATTTTTACTACGTAGTTACCAAACTCTAAAGTAAACTCCCCACGACCTGTGAATTGCTTATTTTGCCAGCCTTCCACATCACTATACACACACATACGCGGAAACCACTGCGTGATGGTGAAGATATATTCATCTTGGTCTTTAAAATATTCATAACCACCTCTACCTCTCAGCGTCATTCTATCTGTGATGTAATAATGCCACTTTATCTTGAAGCGAAAAATTTCTCCCGCTTTCAAAGGTTGAGGCAATTCTACCCGCATCATCGTTTTATTGATGGTGTATTGTAAATCTTTTCCTTTATCGTCTTTTACTTCATGGATTTTATGTCCATAGTCCTTGTCAATTTTTTTATCCAAGTCAAAACTATTTAATGTGCCTTCACTTAACACCTTGCCACCACCCATTGAACTAGGGTCAAAAGTATGGCTTTCAGCATCTTTAGCGTGTTCATTTTCATCGAGTTGCAACCAAAGGTACTTTAGTGTGTTGGGTGAATTATTATAGTAAGTAATTGTTTCCGTACCATCTAAACGCAGATTTTTCACATCCAGCGTACAATCAATATCATAATCTGCACGCTGCTGCCAATAGTCAGGACCAGGTGCACCATCCATTCCTCTATAAGTGTTACCTGTTGGTAAGATTGTTCCTAATTGCTCAAATTTATTGCCATGGTTGGATTGATTTTGTGCCTGAAGCACACCAAATACAGTGATTTGAAAAAGTATAAATAAGAGAAAAAACTGTTTGAAGCGTTTAAAAGTCATCGGATGTTCATTTAATTTTACAAATATTTATTGTAAAATTAATAAACTGCACAATTATTTTATGTAGCATATCACCTAAAGTTTGTAAAATTATTATCAATAGTATTATAGGTATAAAACAAAACCCTCTTTGGACGTTGATTTGCCAAAGAAGGTTTTATTCAGTTAAACACGTAATACTTTAATCGCCAATTACACCATTGTAGCTGGGTCAATACCCCCTTGTAAATAGTCTTGATAGGCTTTTAGCTCTACCCATTGACCTGCATTCGCTAATTGTGCTTGTTTAGGCCAAGTATCAGGAATAGCCAATCGGTAACGATCTCCTTCAGAAGCTAAAATTTCTTTTAGACGCTTCACCGTAGTATTCGCTAAATCTGACCAATCACTGATACCATTGTTTTTTAATAGTTCCTCAATTTTTGGTCCGATACCTTCCACTATTTTCAAATCATCAGGATTAGAAACGATACCTAAAATTTTAGTCATCATTTTCTCTGCCTTAGAAGGCGAAGCAAAATCACCAACAGATTCGCGACCACTATCTAAGAACTTTTGATATCTTATCAAATCCTCCCATTCATCAGCATCCGCAAGGCGTGCTTGCTCTGGCCAACTAGCTGGGTCGTGCATTTTAAAACTTGCTCCTCCAGCGTCCAGAATTTCTCTTAACCTTTCTGGTGTTTCTTGTGCTAGGTTTGCCCAAGTGATAATACCATTTTGGTTTAATAGTTCCTGAATTTTTGGTCCTATGCCTTCAATTACTTGCAAATTATCTGGTCGGAAAGCTAAAGCAAAACTATCTGATTGATAAGTTTCAAATGTTTTCCACTCGCCATCTCTAGCGTATCTTGCTTGATTTCTCAAGTAGTACCAGTTGTATGTTGAATTAGCACCACCAAAAGCATTAAAGAGTGTATAGTTATCGGCGTTGGCTAATTCTTCGATAGAACCAATACCATTTGCTTCCAAAGTTTTAATAGCATCGTCTGTAATTCCTCTTAATGCCAAAAGTCCATTTTCTTGAATGGACTTACCATATTGTTCTGTTTGAAATGCTTTGAGTTTAGCCCAATTACCAGCAGTTGCCATAGATGCTTGTGCAGGCCATGAGTCAATACTGGAATCATATTTGTAACCCGCATCACCTAAAATTTTCTTTAACTGGTCAGGTGTAGTAGCAGATAAATCAGCCCAATTTTTAATACCCGCAGCCTTCAAAATAGCTTGTGCCTTTGGATCAAGACCTTGTACTATACCTAAGTCGCTTTTTTTACTGGAAAAGCCCATTGCTTGGAGTGCTATTTTCTCTGCTTTAGAAGAAGAACTTGGTAAACCAGCCTTAGTGTCCACATCTTTTTGGTATTGGAAAAGCGTATCCCACTTACCTTCGCTTGCTAATTTTGCTTGATATTTCCAACTACTAATTTCATTTGCCTCGTAGCTGATACCGGCTTTATCCAAAGCCGCTTTAATAGTTGCTTCGTCTGCGGTTGCCAAATTAGTCCATTCTAAAATACCAGCCGCTTTCAAAGCACGCTCTGTTTTGTTACCAATACCTTCGATTGCTTTCAAGTCGTATTTGCTCAATAAAGTGCTGTAATCTAATGGTGTTTCATCTACACCTTCCTGAAGATTGGCACTCATTACACCGCCACCTTGTAAATTTCTCAAACCACCCCAATCGCCATTTATTGCCATATAAGCCTGACCCGACCAAGTTTTCAAGTTATCAGCATCGTACTTAATGCCCGCCTTATCCAAAATATCTCTTAATTTAGCCTCATCAGCAGTAGCTAAGTCTTCCCAAGATAAGATACCTGCTGCTTTTAGTGCTTTTTCAGTATCTTTATCAATGCCATGAATAAATTCAAAGTCTTTTCTATTTGCACTACCAAATCCTGCTGCGCTCATCGCTAATCGCTCTGCTTTGGAGGACGAACTTGGCAAACCAGCAGCTACATCAATTTCTTTTTGGAATTTGATAAGCGCATTCCAGTCACCGTCGGCGGCAAGTTTGGCTTGCTTTTTCCAATCAGCTAAGTTGATATTTTTTAGAGAAACTCCTGCGTCTGTGAGAATTTTTCTTAGTTTGTCTTCATCCGTTGCAGCGAAATCAGACCATGTGTTGATACCAGCATCTTTCAATGCTTTTTCTGTATTAACACCGACACCTTCAATAATTTGTAAATTAGTAGGTTCTAGCAAATGGTTATAATTGACGTTTCCACCAAAACTTGCACCAGCCATTGTACCAGCAGAAGCTAATTTTGCACTTAGTATCGCTTTATCTGCCTCAAGCGTATTGATTTTACTGCGCAAATCCGCTACTAATTTACCTTGCTCATCTAAATCATAGCGAAAACCAGCTAACTGTTTTTCTAAATCTGTATTTTTTATGCGCAATGATTTTTCAGAATCTGTCTCTTTAATAATTGTTGTTTTACCTCTTTCCCATAGCCACCATCTTAACAACCATGCTAATAAAAATGCACCCAGCCCATACAAGGCTAACCAAAGTGCATGATTTTCCCAACCGTATTGAAATGCTTCAGACATCGTAATTTTGTTTATGTTTTAGTAATAAGGTTTAATTATAATAATTAGAAATTACTGTTTTTCTATTGTACTTGCTGTTTTATCAATTCTACTTCTACTCTTCTGTTTTTTGCTCTACCTTCTTCCGTTGTATTAGATGCCATAGGCTCTTTCAGCCCCATTCCAGCCGTCTGAATTTGAGTCGCTGGAACACCCAAGCCTACTAAAAGGGCTTTAACATCACTCACGCGCTGCAAGGAAAGATTCATGTTGTATTCCGCACTACCCACATTATCCGTATGTCCTGTGAGCAATATCTTATCGCCAGAAGATTTTACTTTCGCAGCTAACTGCACCAAGTAGTTTTCAAGATTATCACTTTTTATACGTTCGGCAGATTTGTAAGGAAAGTAGATAAGCTCGCGATCGGGAAGTGCCACAATTTCAACATCTTCTGATGGTGCTTTACCTTCATCAGGTTTGACCATCCACTTTAATTCAGAAGCCACATAAGGTGCTCCAGGGTCTTTAGCTGGCTGATTTACTCGACGAGATTCCAAGCGGATGCGGTCATCCGGTATCTCGGGAAATAGTTTTCTAATCTCAGCAGCCCTTGCTAATCCAAGATTTTCATATCCCGAATTAGGATTATTTGCCAGATAATCGTCATTCTCTTCCCTAGTATATAAGCCAGTGATGACTAATATACTATCGGGAGAATTACTAAGCAAAAGGCGTTCTTTGTATGCAGGAAAAGCATCTGTTGTTTGAGCCTGCCCATTTTTCCAATTAAATAAAATTGGATCAAGGACTTGCTCTTTTTCGACAGGCGCACCCATAGCACCAAAACACCAAACACCAGTCACTTTACACAAATAGTGGTATTCCACGATACCCATGTAAAGAAGAAAGGCTAGTAAGGAAATAAAGTACTTTGACATATTTACCTAAGTAGTTGTTAAAGGAATAGGTTGTTAATGGTCGTAAAGATAAAAAATTTTAACAAAACAATAACTTTGAATATGAAACAAAAGTATAAATTGCTGTAAACTAGATGTAAACAAGACTTAAATAACAAGTATGTAAAGCAAAAACATATAACAAATACAAGTATTCTGGATAAATAACCCTGTCATCAAAAATCAAAAAAAATAAATTTTATTTAGAACTCGTAAAACCGCTATTCAATTCACTCAAATAAATTATACATAAATTAAATTCCTATTTAGCTTTGAAGGTTTATATTGATTAACCTAGTAAAATATTAGAAAATTGACAGCGAAAACACTTTTTGACAAAATATGGGATACACATGTGGTCAATCAAATTGAAGGCGGACCAAGTGTATTATATATTGACCGTCATTTGATTCACGAAGTAACTTCTCCTCAAGCGTTCTCTGGACTGGAGAAAAGGCAACTTAGCGTGTTCCGACCAGAACGGACGGTGGCAACAGCAGACCATAATGTACCCACCATCAATCAGCATTTGCCAATTGATGATGAGCTTTCAAGATTCCAAGTCAACAAATTAACTGAAAACTGCGAACGACATGGCATCACTTTATATGGCTTAAACCATCCTTATCAAGGGATCGTCCATGTGATAGGACCTCAACTAGGACTTACTCAACCAGGCATGACTATCGTTTGTGGCGATAGCCATACTTCTACGCATGGCGCATTTGGTAGTATTGCCTTTGGTATAGGAACGAGTGAAGTAGAGATGGTGCTGGCAACCCAATGTATTCTTCAGCTCAAACCAAAGAAAATGCGCATTACGGTAAATGGGCAACTTCAAGAAAATGTAACCCCTAAAGATGTTATTCTTTACATCATCAGCCAAATTTCAGCCAGCGGTGCAACAGGTTATTTTGTAGAATATGCAGGTGAAGTATTCCGCAATATGACGATGGAAGGCAGAATGACTGTTTGCAACATGAGCATTGAAATGGGTGCAAGAGGTGGCTTAATTGCGCCTGACGAAACCACTTTTGACTACCTTAAAGGTAAAGAATTTGCCCCTCATGGTAAAGATTGGGATAAAGCATTGTCTTACTGGCAGACTCTTTACTCTGATGAAGATGCTCAATTTGACCACGAAATTACTTTTTACGCTTCGGATATTGAGCCAATGATTACTTACGGAACCAACCCAGGAATGGGCATAAAAATTACAGGTAGTATTCCTCGCCTTGCTGACATTGAAGAAAAAGAGCGATTGAGTTTCTCAAAATCTATGCAATACATGGGTTTTGAAAACGGGGAAAGAATAATTGGCAAACCAGTGGATTATGTCTTCATCGGTAGTTGCACCAATGGTAGAATCGAAGATTTGAGAGCCGTAGCCGCTTATGTAAAAGGCAAGAAAAAAGCAGACAATATCACTGCTTGGATTGTACCAGGTTCAAAACAAGTAGAAAAACAAGCAATAGAAGAAGGGATTGTAGAGGTTTTGGAAGCGGCAGGTTTCAAAATGCGTCAGCCGGGTTGCTCGGCTTGTCTAGCCATGAATGACGATAAAATACCAAAGGGGAAATATGCAGTTTCCACATCGAATAGAAATTTTGAGGGTCGGCAAGGTCCAGGCGCAAGAACCATGCTAGCTAGTCCTTTAACTGCAGCAGCAGTAGCAGTAGCAGGTAAAATTGTTGACCCAAGAACAGTGTAAATATTGGGACGTTGAACGCTGATGAACTTTTAAATAGCATTAAAAGATAAACTAAAAACAATGGCATTAAATAAAATTTCAACACTACGAACTACGGCAGTTCCATTGCCGATTGAAAATGTAGATACTGACCAAATCATTCCTGCACGCTTTCTGAAAGCTACAACACGCGAGGGATTTGGCAAAAATCTATTCAGAGATTGGCGTTATGACAATAACGACCAACCCATTCAAGATTTTGTGTTAAACAATCCAACTTACAGCGGCGAAATATTGGTTGCTGGTAAAAACTTTGGCTGTGGCTCTAGCCGAGAACACGCTGCTTGGGCAATTGAAGACTACGGATTTAAGGTCGTTATTTCCAGTTTCTTTGCCGATATTTTCAAAAGCAATGCACTCAATAATGGTGTATTGCCTATCACGGTGAGTGAAGCAGTGCTGCAAACCATTTTTACTGCAATTGAAAACAATCCAAAAGCTACTTTTTTTGTGGATTTGCCAAATCAGACACTCCTTATTGAAGCCACTGGGGAAGCCGTTCCTTTTGAGATTAATCCTTATAAAAAGGAATGCCTCATCAATGGTTATGATGATATTGATTATTTGTTGAGCATAAAATCAAAAATTGAGGCATTTGAAGCAGCCAAAGTTTGACCTAGATTGAAGTATTTTACTTCAATCTTACGCAAAGTAAGATTTAACACAATGAAAATAACCATAATGGATACCACGCTTAGAGACGGTGAGCAAACCTCTGGCGTGTCGTTTACAGATAGTGAAAAATTATATGCTGCAAAATTACTTTTAGAAGAATTAAAAGTGGATAGCATAGAAATTGCCTCTGCGCATGTATCAGAAGGCGAACTAAAAGCTGTTAAGCGCATCACCAACTGGGCAAAAGCAAACGGTTATTTAGATAAAATTGAAGTGCTCGGTTTCGTCGATGGTACACGCTCGCTGGACTGGATGGAACGCGCAGGAGCTAAAGTGCTGAATTTACTTACTAAAGGTTCGCAAAAGCATTGTGAACAACAATTAAGGAAAACCAAAGAACAACATGTGGAAGACATTAAAAGTGTACTCCACGAAGCAAAAAATAAAGGAATTACGACCAATATTTATTTCGAGGATTGGTCAAATGGGATGCGCAATAGTAAAGATTATGTTTACTTTTTACTTGACCACCTACCCCACCAGTTGGTCAATAGATTCATGTTGCCCGATACGCTAGGTATTTTAAATCCCGATGAAACTTACGAATATTGCAAAGAATTGCAAGAAAAGTATCCTCACCTGTATTTCGATTTTCATGCGCACAACGATTATGACTTAGCTGCCGCCAATGTTTTTGCAGCAGTCAAATCAGGCATTAGGGGTATTCACACAACGCTCAATGGTTTAGGGGAGCGCGCGGGCAATGTGCCACTCTCAAGCGTGATAGGCGTGGTAAAAGACCATTTAAAAATGGAACTCAATGTGGATGAGAAAAAACTTTATCAAGTCAGCAAGATCATAGAATCGTTCTCTGGAGTGCGTATTCCTGGTAATAAGCCCGTTATTGGCGAATTTGTATTTACCCAAACCAGTGGTATCCATGCGGATGGTGATAACAAAAACAACCTCTATTTCAATGACTTAACGCCAGAGCGATTCAACAGAAAACGCATTTACGCACTCGGAAAACTCTCTGGTAAAGCGAGTATTAAAAAGAATTTGGAAGAATTAGGTATTGAATTGGATGTCGAATCCATGAAGAAACTAACCAAGCGCATCAATGAACTTGGCGACAGAAAAGAAATGGTGACCAAAGAAGATTTGCCCTACCTTATTTCGGACATTTTGAAAAGCGAACAAATTGAAGAAAAAATCAAAATTAAAAATTACAGCCTTTCCGTAGCGGCTGGTTTACAGTCGGTTGCTACCATCAGCATTTTAATTGATGGAAAAACTTACGAGCAAACGGCAGCTGGCGATGGGCAGTACGATGCCTTTATGAAAGCCCTCTGGAAAATCTATGACCAGCTAAAAAAACCATATCCTAAACTCATTGACTACGCTGTAACCATACCTCCTGGCGGAAAAACAGATGCCCTCTGCCTTACCACCATCACTTGGCTGATGGACAACAAAACTTTTAAAACCAATGGCTTAGACTCTGACCAAGCCATTGCCGCCATAAAAGCAACTATCAAAATGTTAAACTTAGTAGAATTTGAAGCGGAAGTGGGTGGTTAGTAATTTATTTGCTGTATTTATCTAAAAAGTAGCGTAAGTCTTTTAACTTTTGCTCCTAATTATACCAATTAAAACAGCAATTAGTAGCAATTGAATAATAAATAGTAGCCCCGCACCGATTGATTGGAAAAATACGGTTATTTTTTTATTGTGCCCCTTAAATATTTGGTATATCATCCAAATCATTAAAACATAAACAACAGGATTAAGGATTAATGGAAATTTAAAAATGCCTAGTCCAATTAATCCAAATAAAGTTGCTTGACCGATTACAAATGAATTAATCACCAAATGTTCGGCGTAATTGTATTTTTGGAATACTAATTTAGTGGAATTACTTAGCGATTTAAGAACTTACGCCGTTGAGACAGCAATGGACGTTAAGTCCGTTGTTGCCTGCCTGCCGTCAGGCAGGTCCGAAGTGCGAGCGCAGCGAGTGCTTCACGGCGTAAGTCCTTGAACCGTTGTCCAGAATGCGAGCGCAGCGAGCATTTTGGACAACGTAATAATACCCACAACTTATGGCGGGTATTTCCAAGTAATCTTCACCATTCCAGATTGTCCAAAGGACTTTTCAATTTGGCACGAGTAGCATCTGTAATGTGAGTATAGATTTCCGTCGTCTTGATGGAATCATGCCCAAGCAATTGTTGTATCTGACGCAAATCAGTACCTCGCTCTAATGATGGGTGGCAAAACTATGCCTAAGCGTATGTACGGTGGCATAGGAATTAAT
>CALDYY010000097.1 GCA_937944245.1 uncultured Saprospiraceae bacterium
TACCGTAGCATTACCAGAACCTTGTAATACTGGAACGACAATATCGCCCTCTAAGAATACAACTTCTCCATCCGATAATGTGATTGAGCCATTTTCTGTTATCGTTCTGCTCGCTACTAGGTTATCTAAATCTGTTGGACAGATGAAACTAGATGTACTTTCCGCCTTAAACCCAAAATCAAAGTTATGATTATTCGCTCCTGCCGTAGGTATATCGGTGGTCAATACGATTACTTCTGCGTTATTACCCACCAATATACCATCACTATCTCTTACGTCTGGTTGACCAGGACCCCCTACATTGGCCATCGTAAGTACATTCGTACCCAACGCAGCCTGTTTGCTTCCACCTTGTACATTAGGGATACGAACGATGTACTGCATATTGGGCTGTAATTGTGTGATACCGTATATGGCTGATGCAGTATTCGTACCCGTACCACTACTAAAGTAATAATTGCCATTGGCATCTGTAGTGGCAGTCGCAATAACTGTGCTACCCTGTACCAACTCCACCGTAACTCCTTGTATAGGCGCTTCACCCGCACCTTGGATGCCGTCGCCGTTGGTATCTACCCACACCCGGTTCCCTATTTCGAGGGGGGCTGGCGCTGCACTCCAACTGAGATCGCCCAAACCATTGGCCTTGCTAAAAGTTGAAGCACCAGAGTATAACCTGTATGAAGAGGACAAGATGAGCGATCCGTCGGTCGTGGAGAAGCGACGAGTACCGCCAGAATTAAACGATAAAGGATCCATTACTGTGGACTTTACTTCCCCATTTCCAAACAAGTTTGAAATAGAACCCTGAGCGGTTTCTTGGTGCGGGCTATTATTGTCAAACTCCTCTCTATGGAAAAACTCGCCGCCTCCGGGCCCCTGGTTGTTCCCTACGCCCAGCCCTCCGGAAAACGAAGAACCGCTGGAGGTAAAACTGCCGTCGCTCTCCAGCGTAAAATTGCCGCTTGAGCAATCCACCCCCGCGACCAATAAATCTCCGCCGATAACGTATCTTATGGTGTTAGTAGAAACTGCTAAGTATCGGCGGTTATCATTTCCCCAAATATGCCCCCCTCTATCGGTAAAGGACATCATGAGGTCGCCGCGATCAGAAAAATCAATATCCGTGAGCATGGGAGAAGGGTAGGTTCCCGCGTCGCCGGCTACAAGCAAAGCATTTGCATCATCTACCCATGGATACCACCGTGTACCTCGAAAGGCAGAAACCACGTTAGCTCTCGCTGCTCCCTTTAAGTAGTTCAACGGATAGGAGATGACTGGCGTCCCGCTAAACGAGGCGCTACCCGAAGTTGCATTGTTTAGCTCAAACACGTAGGCATACAAATCCGTAGGCCCCCCCACCGTATTGCTGCCGCCATTCTCGCCAGAGCAAACCGCACCCACATAGACCTTATCTCTATAAAAACGAACGCCGAAGGGGCGAAGCACGCCGTTTGTACACGTAACGCCCGAAGGTAAGGCATAATTGCTCACAGAAACTACACTTGTGGGCGCATACGGGTCATTTAACTCCAACCGATACAAACGGCGGTCGTACAGGTTGATCACATACAAATAGCGACCATCAGGGCTGATGTCCATACCGCCCAGACCCACTTTGCCCACCTGACCAAAAGCCGCAGGGTCATAGCTAGGATCAGTAGCCACAGCAGGTAGATCCCGCCCGCCGGCGCCATTCACGCCTACTACGCCTAAACCCTCAGGCGCCCCAGAGACCGGATCTATTGGACCTAAATAAGTAATCAAGTTATTGTTCGGGCCGGAAATCTGGAACGAACTGCCGTTGCCGTATGCCGGCGCGCCGGCCCCTGCGCGCGTCCGGTAGCCGTTGGCATCCATATCGTAAAACGGCGTTACCGTAAAAGAAGAAGTTGTAGGCGTAAGCTTGTAAATACCTCCTGAACCCAGCGGCCCAAGACCCACATACCGCTTTATAAATGCAGAGGTAAAAATAACCCCCGCCTGACGGCTGTAAGCCGTGCCCCAGGTAGCGCCCAACTGCGTGCCATCGACTTTCTGCGGCGGCGGCGTAGTACCCGAACTCGTGTATGGAAAACCGACAAACCAGTCTAATGTACCAGAACTGCCTCCGCCCAACGGGTCGCCATTCACGTAGCAGGGTATGAACATATTTGTACTACCCGGGCCTGAGTTGTAATGGCCGTTGTAGTGCAAGGCAAAATTGACGTTTGTACTATTGCCATTCACAAATTGCACCGACGTGCCATACGCGCCACCATTCAATGCTGAGAAGTCTATGCCCGATGAGGCACATATACCTGATGTTGGCAAAATAAACTCTACCCTTACTGGCCCTGTGCCGCAGCCCGACGCGCTGTAGTTAGGTGCAGTAGCACCTGCGGTCATCGCAGTCCCGCATAGAGCGTTCGACGCATCATAGACATTGACCGTAATCCCAGGGACTAATGGCTCATTGGCATCCTGTACGCCGTTGCCGTTGAAGTCGCGAAAGACTGCGCCGGTAACCTGAGCCTGCATGACTTGCGAAAAAATCGCAAAACAGACAATCGGCGCAAACCGGAAGACAAATAAAATACTCTTCATGAGAGAAAATTCTCGAAGAATATTAAGCGGAATACTAGGAAGTGATAAAGAATGAACGGCAAGATCAGAATCTTGCTTCTCGGCGACAACTTCGCGTCGCGCACCCCCTAGCAAAGAAACCAGTCTTGTTGTCTTACTAGAATAAAACTTTGACATAGCTAGTGTTTTAATTTATAAAATAAGGTGTTAAAAAATACCCAATGAACTTAAGGCACTTGCAGGCAGGACTTTAATTGAACTAAACACTTTTAATTTATCTACCCAAATGGGCAAATGATATTTTTTTTGCACTATGAAATAATTGGAATTTCTGTATTCCCTCACTAATTGCGGTAAAATTGAAGATTTTATAGAGGAAAAAAGCAGACAAAGAATGGTATTTAAGACAATGTTTTTTTAGGCTATAATTATACTTCATGCTGTTTAATATACTAACAATCAATATTTTATGCAATAAAAAATCTCCTTGAAAAGTTGAAAACACTTGAAATTAATTTAGTTTTTCGTTTATTGATCCTTTTATCCTAGTTTATTCATAGTTGTAATATATAGTATTTACCTTTACTAACTCTACCAATATACCACTTAAACACGATAAATCCCAACTCACCACCAACTGTTTGACCCATTAAGTGTTTTTTAGCTATTAAAAGCGTTAAACAAAAGATGACAATTGATCCAAATAAAATTCTGCAAGCATTATCCATGATTCCAGACCCAGTATCGGGGCAGGATTTGGTAAAAATGAACATGGTACAAGACCTTAAAGTAGAAGGCAACAATGTTAACTTTACATTGGTACTTTCTTCGTTGAATATTGAGCAAAAATCGGAGTTAAACTTTGAATGTATTGGTATTATCCAAAAGTTATATCCCCAAGCAGAAGTGAATATTCATATGATGGCACGCAATCAGGCTGCTCCTCAAGCAACAACTGCTTTGCCACAGGTCAAAAACATTATTGCCGTTGCTTCAGGCAAAGGTGGTGTAGGAAAATCCACCGTTTCTAGTAATTTAGCGTTAGGGCTACATCAGTTAGGCGCAAAAGTTGGGTTGATTGATGCAGATGTTTATGGTCCGTCCATTCCAACCATGTTCGGTTTGCAAAACCAACGTCCTAAAATGCAACAACTTTATGGTCAACCTAAAATGCTACCCATTGAAGCCTATGGTATTTATGTGATTTCCATTGGTTGCATTGTTGAACCAGAGCAAGCGATTGTGTTGCGCGGACCTCGACTGGGAGGTATCATAAAGCAATTCATCAGCGACGTACTTTGGCCCGATTTGGATTATTTAGTGATTGATTTACCACCAGGAACAGGCGATGTTCAACTGACTTTGGTACAGACCGTGCCAGTGACAGGTGCGATTATCGTAACTACTCCACAAGAAGTGGCGTTAGCGGATGCAACAAAAGCAATGAATATGTTTTTGTTGCCTAATGTCAATGTACCGATACTAGGTGTGGTCGAAAATATGTCGTGGTTTACTCCCGCAGAATTACCGAACAATAAATATTATATTTTTGGGCAAGGCGGTGGAAAAATATTGGCAAAAAAAAGTAATTCCGTACTGCTTGGGCAAGTACCAATCGTACAAAGCATTCGAGAATCGGGGGATGAAGGTAAACCTATTGTACTTCAACAACAGCATCCAGCAGCAGAAGCCTTTATGAAAATAGCCAAAAGTACGGTACAACAGTTAGCCATTCGACACGAATACTTACCGCCTACAGAAATAGTAACCATGCAATAAGAAATAAATATTATTTTGTAGTTTTACGGAATAATATTTCCTTACTTGCCCATTTAGTCAGGTAAACTTTCAACTTATAATCAATAAAATAATAATGTTGCAACAGCAAAAAATAGATTTAATTCAAAGAATAGAAACTGCCCTCGACGACATTCGACCTCACTTAGCTGCTGATGGTGGCAACATTGAGGTAGTAGATGTAACAGAAGATAAGATTGTCAAAATCAAATGGTTAGGGAATTGTGAAGGCTGTTTTATGTCCACTATGACCATGCGTGCAGGAGTAGAAGAAACACTAAAACGACAAATTCCAGAATTGATTGGCGTAGAAGCAATTAATGGCGTACAAATCATATGACCAAGCAAGCATTATTTCAGCAAATCCTCAAAAAAAAATCTTATCTCTGTGTAGGTTTAGACCCTGATTTGGATTTGCTTCCCAAGCATTTGCTACAACTGGATGACCCTATTTTTTCATTCAACAAAGCGATTATTGATGCTACTGCTGATTTATGTGTGGCATATAAACCTAATTTGGCTTTTTATGAGGCACTAGGCATAAAAGGATGGATAGCATTACAAAAAACGCTAAATTATATTCCAAAATCTCACTTCACTATCGCCGATGCTAAACGAGGAGACATTGGCAACACCTCAAAAAAATATGCTACTGCTTTTTTTGAGCAAATGAATTTCGATGCTATTACTGTTGCGCCTTACATGGGCGTAGATAGCGTGCAACCATTCTTCGGCTTTGAGGGAAAATGGGTAATCCTGTTAGCACTCACCTCCAATACAGGCAGCGATAATTTTCAATTCCTCAACACACAAGATGGAAAGCTATTTGAGCAAGTGCTGCTGCAATCGCAAAGTTGGGGGAATCCCGAAAACATGATGTATGTCATAGGAGCTACACACCCTGAATTGTTTGAACAAATCAGAAAAATAGCACCCAATCATTTTCTGCTTGTGCCTGGTATAGGCGCACAAGGTGGCGACCTAACCACCGTATCCAAATACGGCATGAACAAAGAATGTGGGCTTTTGGTGAATGCGTCGCGCGCTATCTTGTATGCTAGTCAAGGCGAAGATTTTGCGGTACGAGCCAGAGCAGTTGCCTTAGCGATGCAGCAAGAAATGGCAACCTTATTGGAGCGATACCTCAATCAATAAGCACCTAACTAATGTTTTGAGCGAAAGATTAAATCCTGTGTTAATCAACCAATAATCTGTCAAAAGGAACATGCCTTTAGCACATTCACAAAAGAATAATTCACAAGGCTTTAGCCTAATCCAACACCTTTTATTTTGGCTAAAGCCTTCAAAAATGCTAGCCACGTTCCTATTCATATTAATTCATGGTGAATCTGCTCTAAAAATCAAAATTGCGTATCATTTAGTGAGGATTTGGAGTGCTAGTGAGGGTTTCACTTCAAGTGAAGCCCTCACTCTAAAAGCAATTTTTATTTCACTTTCTTCGCTTTTTCCCCTACCCTTTTCACAGTAATAGTATTGCTCAAGCGGCTTTCGTTAGTAAAGCGATTAACTGCTG
Organism: uncultured Saprospiraceae bacterium; assembly: GCA_937944245.1. Lineage (GTDB taxonomy): Bacteria > Bacteroidota > Bacteroidia > Chitinophagales > Saprospiraceae > JAAUTG01. The sequence goes on from CALDYY010000097.1 coordinate 5,897, forward strand.
AAATACCATAAACATAAGTTTCTCCATCCTTTGTGGAAGTATCTATATGGCGTTTCAATTTTTTTTGTCGTGCAGTGATGGTCAGGATATTTTCCGCATTGTTGGTATCTACTTTGCTTGGCTGTTGCCATCTATAAATCACATAATAATCGGGTGGCAACAAGCCAAGACCTTTGGTGGGAACAGGTTTATTAGGTTTCCATTTAATTCTAACACCATCCGCTTTACCTTTTACGTTTTTCAATATTGGCGTTTCAGGTGTTATTGCGCCTGCTGTGGATAAAGTGGTTAAAGCTGGATATTTAAAGTAATATTTTGATAAAGAATCGGTTACCCCTAATGGATTACTTAATATACTTTTGGTACTAAAGAAAATACTCCCCTCCACATCATTGAACTTGCGGTTCATGTTGATTTGATTTGGAATTTCATTGGGGTTCTGCCACGCTGGAACAGGATTATCCCCCACTTTGTAAGCCGCTTGACCAATGATTAATTTCTGATTGTAACGATATTGTCGCCACCAATTCAATAGCACTTCGTAATCTGCTGGTGGGTAGCCAATATTGAAATAAATTTGAGGCACCACATAATCAATCCAGCCTTTTTCTAACCATTTCAAGATGTCGGCATACAAATCATCGTAGCTTTGAATACCTGCCCGAGTGTCCGAGCCAATAGGGTCGGTTGCTTTGTTGCGCCAAACGCCAAAGGGACTAATGCCAAATTTGAGGTAGGGCTTTTTATTTTTTATGGCAAGTGCCATGGCTTCAATGAGTTGGTCATTGTTGTTTCTGCGCCAATCCTGCAAGCTGCCATAAGGCGCTCCGTATTGCTCATATTGCAAAGAATCGGGGAAGACCTTATCTTTCACGGGATAAGGATAAAAATAATCGTCCATGTGAATGCCATCAATGTCATATTTTTCAGCAATTTCTTCCACTACTTTGATAATGTGATTTCTCACTTCTGGCATTCCTGGATTTAAGTACAATTTCCCGCCATACTCTACTAGCCAATCTCGATTTCGATTAAACACATGTTGGTTGGAAAGACTCAAAGTATCCAAATTCATGCTGGCGCGATAGGGATTAATCCAAGCATGAAAATCCATACCTGCATCGTGTGCCACCTGAATCATATATTCCAAAGGGTCGTAAAACGGCTCTGGTGCAATGCCTTGTTTACCTGTCAAATACTGCGACCAAGGCACTAATTCAGAAGCATAAAAGGCATCGGCAGCGGGACGCACTTGGACAAACACCGCATTGATACCAATTTCTTTGAGTTTTTCTACCATTTTTTTCCATTGCTCTTTTTGCGCCACGCCATTCATGGTAGCCGTTTTTGGGAAGTCAATATTGTTGACTGTTGCGACCCAAACGCCCCGCATTTCTCGCTTGGGGGCATTACTAAATTGTGCGGCAAGTGCCGTTCCAAAAAAACATATAGCAGCTAAAAGCCAAATTCGTAGTCGTTTCATTTTGAGTGATTCGTAACATAAATGAAAGCGAAAGATAGCAAAGATTCGACAAATGCAATAGTGCAGCTAGTGGGTAGCATAAAAAAGATAGCATACAGACCGCAGATTGAGCAATTCAAACATATCCTGCAATCCTTCAAAAACTAAGCTTCCAGCGTTGCTTCAGCCAATCTTTAATCTTCATTTCGGCAGGGTTATTTTGTGGCTCAAAAAAAGTAGTGCCTTGCAGCCCATCAGGCAAATAAGCCTGTGGCGTGAAATTGCCCTCAAAATCGTGGGGATACTGATAGGCTTTACCATAATCCAACTGTTTCATCAATTCGGTGGGGGCATTGCGCAAATGCAGCGGCACAGAAGCCACTCCATGTTGGCGAATGTGTGCTTGTGCCTTGTTGATGGCTACATATGCAGCATTGCTTTTTGGGGAAGTTGCCAAATAAATGGCAGCTTCGGAAAGAATAATTCTTGCTTCGGGCAAACCCACTGCCTGTACCGCTTGAAAACAAGTCGTTGCCATCAGTAACGCGTTGGGATTCGCTAGACCAATATCTTCGGAGGCGGCAATAATCATTCTGCGCGCAATGAACTTGACGTCCTCGCCACCTTCGACCATTCTAGCCAACCAATAAACGGTAGCATCGGGGTCACTCCCACGAATGGATTTAATGAAAGCGGAAATAACATCGTAGTGCTGCTCGCCACCTTTGTCGTATTGTGCCAAATTTTGTTGAATAACTTGCATAACCACGTCATTGGTAATAACCAAGGGCTGATCTGGTACATTCAGTTGGTGAACAAGCAACTCTAAGGCATTCAACAGTTTACGTCCATCGCCGCCCGAAATGGTGAGTAGCGTATCCGTTTCTTGAAGGTCAATGGCATAGTGCTTTAAATATTCATCTTCTCGAATGGCGCGATGCAGCAACGCCAATAGGTGCGATTGTTCTAAAGGTTTTAGCACATACACCTGACAGCGAGAAAGCAAAGCAGGAATGACTTCAAATGATGGATTTTCGGTTGTCGCCCCAATAAGCGTAACAATCCCTTTTTCTACTGCTCCCAAGAGTGCATCCTGCTGCGATTTGCTGAATCGGTGAATTTCATCAATAAATAATACAGGACTAGACTGCGAAAAAAAACGCTTGTTTTTTGCTTGTTCAATCACTTCGCGAATGTCTTTCACGCCAGCATTAATGGCACTAAGTTGAAAAAAAGGACGCTCCAACTGCGTTGCGATAATGGAAGCTAAAGTAGTTTTGCCAGTACCGGGTGGTCCCCAAAGGATAAACGACGGAATAACTTTAGCTTCAACGGCTTTGCGCAGCACGGCATGGTTGCCTACCAAATGTTCTTGCCCAATATATTGGTCTAAATGTTTGGGGCGCATTCGCTCGGCTAGTGGTTGCATAGAGGAACATTTATTGGTAAAAGTAGTGTTTTTTGTGGTAAATACCATCACACATACCCTTGCGCTTGCAAGTGAAACAGTTCAGCGTACTTACCGTCTTTAATGATAAGTTCCTCGTGTGTTCCCCATTCCAACATTCGCCCGTGTTCGAGGAATAAAATGCGGTCTGCCATGCGCACAGTTGAAAAACGATGGGAAATAAGTACCGCCATTTTACCTTCTATGAGTTCTGTAAATCGTTGGAAAACTTCATGTTCTGCTCGCGCATCAAGTGCGGATGTAGGTTCATCTAAGATAAGCATTTGTGCATCGCGCATGTACGCACGGGCAAGAGCTATTTTTTGCCACTGCCCACCTGAAAGTTCCACACCATTTTTAAAACGTTTACCTAAGAATTGTTCGTATTGCTCTGGCAAATGGTCAATGACGGTATTCGCCAAACTTTTCTGCGAAGCACCAACAATTTTTGACATTTCGCGTAGCGATTCGATGCTCCCTACGGCAATATTTTCGCTAGCTTTAAGCTGAAAGCGAATATAATCCTGAAAAATAATACCAATATTGGCGCGCAAATCTTCCAAATCATAGTTGCGCAAGTCCACGCCATCAAGTAGAATGCGCCCTTCCGTTGGTTCGTACAATCGAGAGAGCAATTTTACTAAAGTCGTTTTGCCCGCGCCGTTTTCCCCTACCAGTGCTAGCTTTTCCCCTTTTTTTAAGTGAAAAGATAAATTGCGAATTGCCCATTCTTTACTGTTGGGGTATTTGAAACTTACCTTATCAAATACAAATCCTTCTTGCACAGGCGTAGGAAAAGCTAGTGCATTTTTTTTGGAAATGATAGTGGGTTGAATGGCAAAAAATCCAAATAAGTCCTTGACATACAACGCATTATCGGCAATACTAGAAAAGCGGTTCATAATGCCTTGCAATAAGCCACTCATCCTGCTGAATGCCCCTGAAAGAAACGTTAATGACCCTAAAGTAATCACTCCGCTGATGGTTTGCAAAATAATGAAGATATACGCTCCGTAATAAGCGATTGTACCTAATGTAGAAAGCAAACTTCCAACCAATGCTCGATTAACAGCAATTTTTCTGTTGGCATGATAATAGCGGTCTGCCAGTTCTTTGAAGCGATCCGCCAGAAAATCGGCTAAGCCAAAAAGTTTTACTTCTTTTGCCGTTTCATCGCTCGCACCAATGTAGCGCAAGTAGTCTAACTCTCGACGTTCTGGCGTCCAACTTCTTGTTAATGAATAAGTTACTTGGTTGAAGTAAGATTCACCTAAAAAAGAAGGGATGATGGAAAGGAATAAAATAAAAATCAACCAAGGGCTAAATGCCACTAAACCCACCCCAAGCGAAACCACTGTGATGATGCTTTGCAGTTGATACAACACTTGCGACATCAGCACCGTGCGTCCATTAGTTTGGCGACGTGCCATTTCTAGCTTATCATAGAAATCGGGGTTTTCAAATTGATATAAGTCCAATTTAGCCGCATGGCGAATGATTGCCACCGAAGTATTATTGGAGAACAAATCGCCTAGTAGCCCATCTACCAACGTTACCAATCGACTCAACAAATCAGAAGCCAGTGCTAGTGCCAGTTCTATGGCTACCAAAGTCCAGATATACGTTAATTCATCGTTTTGATTATCAATTAGGCGCAATATTTCATCAATAATGAGTTTCCCCACATAAAGCATGGAAACGGGAATGACCGCTTGCACCAAACGAATGACGATATTGAGTAAAGTTAAGGTTTTACTGGCTTCCCATATTAACTTAAATAGTGGTGGCAAATACTTTAAGGCTTGAAATTGCTCTTTAAAGGTGGCTTTATTTTTTTCTTCAGGTGTATCTCTTTTTTCTTTTGCCATTTTAAGCTACTATCAGATATTTTCAAAATTAGTACGTCCAGTTTATAAACTTATAAGGCTCTGATTAGTTGTTTTGGTTATTAGCTGGTTGGGTTGTTAGCTCGTTGGGTTTTTAGGTATTAAGCATTGAGTGTTAAGTATTGTTTTTAGTAGTTGTTAAGCATAATATTTGTACCAAATTAAGTGCCTGACACATTAAACAATCCAAAAATAAACACCCAAGAAGCTAATAAGCCAACTAGCCAAAACCTAAAGTGAAATGAATTACCCAACAATATTGACGTGAGCAAGTATGGAGGAGCAGTTGAAAGAGTTTGATACATTGCTAAAATTACTCCAATTGGAGCGAGAAGCTGACTTTGAGGAGTTCAAAAAAATGATACAGCATTTGCCTTTAGAACAAAAGATTGCTAAAGGCTTTTGTTGGCATCCTATCAATATCACTAAATCTGGGCACACCGTAGGTGATAGGGCATTTGTAATTCTGGAGCGAACGAAACACTTTGACCAACCCCACAAATTTAGAGCGGGTAAAATGGTCAATCTATTTACAAAACGCCCACGCATTTTTAATCCTGAACGTTCTGGTATCATTGACTATGTGGATAAGCATAGAATGAAAGTCATTTTAAATGCAGAAGATGCACCGAATTGGATTATCCACGATGATTGTGGCATCGAATTATTATTCGATTCGCGTACTTACGAAGAAATGCGTAAGGCACTAGAAAGAGTAAAAAATGCTAAAGGTGATCGGCTTACCGAGCTACGAGGTATCTTATTAGGGCAACGTCCACCTCAATTTGGAGCGCATCCCGTTGTTCATGTCCCCGAATTGAATGCTTCGCAAAACCAAGCGGTCAATAATATTCTTTGCTCCAGAGATGTTTCTGTGGTGCATGGACCTCCAGGCACAGGCAAAACCACGACGTTAATCTACGCCATTCGAGAACTCTGTAAAACAGAAAACACCGTTTTAGTTACTGCTCCCAGCAATGCAGCAGTGGACTTGCTAACGGAGCGTTTGGCGGAAATCAACTTAAATGTAGTGCGCATTGGCAATATTTCCAGAGTAGATGAATCCATTTTGAGCCATACCTTAGAAGTACAACTTTCAAAACATCCTGAGAGTAAACACATTAAAAAAGTGAGACTTCAAGCAGCAGAAAAAAGGAGGCAGGCTTGGCGTTTGCGTCGAAAATACGGACGCGAAGACCGAGAAAGCAGAAAACGCTACTTAGACGAAGCTCAAGAGTTATCGGGTTGGGCGATGCAACTAGAAGACCGCCTGCTCGACCAAATTATCACAGGTGCACAGGTGATTACTGCGACATTGGTAGGTTCAGTGCATCCAGTGTTAACGAACTACAAATTTAAAACCGTTGTGATTGACGAAGCGGCTCAAGGTCTAGAACCTGCCACTTGGATTCCGATTACAAAGGCTTCAAAAGTAGTTTTGGCAGGTGACCCTTTCCAACTTCCGCCCACTATAAAATCCATCGAAGCTAGAAAAGGAGGATTTGATGTTACCTTAATCGAAAAAAGTTTGTTGAGATTGCCGTATGTCAATTTTTTAGATACTCAATATCGCATGAATGAGCAAATTATGCAATTCTCTAATCGCCATTTTTACGATGGCATCCTGAAAGCGGATGAAAGCGTGAGGGAACATAAGCTAATGATGGAAGATGATCGCCCCGTGGAATTTATAGATACTGTCGGCTGTGGCTTTGATGAACGCATGAATCCTGAGTATCAAAGTCGCTATAACCCTGATGAATTTCAAATTCTTTGTGAGCATCTTTATTTATTATTGGATGCCACTAAAGCAGAATTACCTTCCATTGCTATCATTTCGCCTTATCGGGAACAGGTGATTTACATGAAAGAACAAATTGAGCAAGATAGCCGACTAGAAGGCGTTGAAATAACGGTGGATACCATTGATGGATTTCAAGGGCAAGAACGCGATGTGATTTACATTTCCTTAGTACGGTCGAACAAAAAAAGCGAGATTGGATTTTTGAAGGATTATCGCCGCATGAATGTCGCTATGACTAGAGCTAGAAAGAAATTAGTAATTGTTGGCGACAGCGCAACTATTGGAAATGATAGTTTCTACAACGATTTCCTTAGCTTTTGTGAAACGATTGGTGGCTACAGAACTGCTTGGGAGTTGATGGTGCAGTATTGAGTGTGCGTTTGGTTTTGATTATTTTAAAATAATCAAAACCAATTTTACTGATTTTTATTTATTAGATACAGTTCTTTTTGAAAAGCCGTATCCAATATCAAATATTCAATATATTTTAGAACCAAATCATTCAAAAATTTTAGCCACACCCAGTACAATAGTTCCTGCAAATCTTTCATAATAAGTGCTTTCTTGATAAAATAAATTGAAAGTATTGTTGAATACAATTTGTGTATTTAAATTAAGTATGTCTCTAATTGCGACTTTAACTTGCCAGTTTGATTTTAATTGATAAGCTAGATTAGTATTTAAAATGGTAAATTTTTGTTGCTCTTTCCTTATAGTACGGAATATAAGACTAGCATCTGCATTGGCATAAAAATTTCCTTTCTTATAGTAAACCGTTCCAGCCAAATTTTGGGTTATAAAGTTTACATCTAAAATGGATGCTTTTTGCTGATTAATAGAATAAATATAACTTATATTAGCATTTAATGATTTTTTAAAATTAGTTTTGAATCTTACAATTCCTTCTATACCTGAGAGTTGAATATTACTCTGCATATCTATTTGATTCATTGAATTTCTATATCCCCCCTCCAGTTTTATGCCTAATTGTCGATTATAAAATGAGGTTGCCCACCAAAAGCGACTATTTAAAATTATATTGTATTTTGAAATTATAGGCGTTTGCACAATATAACTTTCTTGCTTACTAAATATTAGTATTAAAGGATTATTTTGTCTTGTATAAGCTAGCGAAGTAAAAAATCTTTCAGCATTACGTGGATTTAATCGAAAATAATTGAGGGATAATTGCTTCTCTTGACTTAGACTTGGATAAGCCAAATTATTCAAAGACAATGTGTATTCATTTAAAAAGGTATAGGTCTGAAACGAAAATATAGGATCAATTAGCTTATCCATTGCAGTGCCTTTTAATAAAACAAAATGCGTCTTTGAAAAACTATATTTTGCCATTAAGCCATTTTTCCATAAATTAAAATCTGCTATTTGATTAGATAATGAAGTATATTCTCTAGCCCATTCTGTGCTGTACTGTAAAAGGATTTTTTTTTGTTCGTAACTTATCTGAAAGGATGGACTAATTTTGCTACTAGTGAATATAGGATTAATTTTTTCTGTTATAGAAAAAGGGTCGAGTTGCTCAATTTGCCTACCAATATTTTGATAGCTCAGTTGCAACTGGGTTTTGATACTTCCTCTTGAATATTGCCACTTTAGTATTGAGTTAACGGAATTATTCAATCCATAACTTTCCTGAAATAAATTATTTTCTAAAATACCAAATAATAAATTATTTCCTCCGCCAATTAATAATTCATTATTATTTTGGAAGTACTTGTATTGGAGTTGTGCATAAATTAAATGTTCACTCGAAATTTTATAATTCCAATAAAGTTGAGGATTTAATTTGAAGTTAAATTTATTTTCGTTCCAATAATTATCTAAAGTGTTTTTATTTAGCTTTCCCGAAGTAATAATATTACTTTCTGTTTTATCCAATACAATAGGAAAATCCAGCTCTAATGTAATTTTTTTACCAAAAGTTGTCTGCGTGTTAATATTACTAGAAAAATACTGAAAATTTGTTTCAGCGTCTTGATTACCAATAAAAATGTCTGCTGAAGGAATGTAAAAACGTTGCACATCACCCTGCTGACCTCGTTGAAAATAATTCCCTAAAATAGAAAGTTTAGCAGTAGTATGTTTTTTAATATTGTAAACAGTATTGGAGGCAAGCAAATTTTCTTGACTGATTTGTAGATTTTCGGAACGCTCAAAACCAGTAGGTATAATCTCCGAAAGCGTTTCTACCTGATTTAAAGTTCGTACCAAAGCGGATTGAAGCGTTAAAAAATCCTGAAGGGCAATGGTGGCTTCATTAAGATTATTTGACCTAAAAAAAGTAGTATGCGCAATGTTATCCTTTATGTTCATTAAAGTTAGTCCCGCTTTGTATCTCTTTTCATATCCTGCAAGTAATTCTACATTTCCACGCCAAGCACCTTTTGCCGAAGGGTTCATAAGTAGATTGATGGCTACTTTATCCGACCATGATTGAGAAAACTGTTCGCTGAAGTCTTTATAGTGTTCTATAACTTCTACTTTCTGAATATCACCAGCCATAAATCCCTGTGTACCAAAACTATGCTGATTATTTAGTATATCTTTCCCTTCCACCAGAATTTGGTCAATTCTTTTTCCATTATAGCTAATTTGTCCTTCATTGTTTACCTCAAATCCTGGTAGTTTACTGAGAATATCTCCAAAAGTCTGATCTGTTTCGCTTCTATAATATTGAACATTATAAACAGTGGTATCACCTTTTTGAATACTCATAATACGCTCTGCGGTCACAACTACTTCATTCGCCAAATTTTCCAAAGGTGCTAACCTAATTGCTATTGGCTTATTACAGTTGGATTTATCAACTGGATAAATTAATTCTTTGTGGGCTAAATAGTTAAATTGTAGCTTAACTCCATCTTTTTCGCAAACGATAAACCATTTCCCTTGCGCATCAGAAATGCCATAGGATAAAATATTTTCAACAGAATCTAGCAGTAATATCGTTGCACCAACTAAGGGTTTGCCACCAACATCTTCCACTGTGCCCAAAAAGTTCTGAGCAGACATCTTAAGGTTAGCCAGTAGCATTAATCCCAATATGGCAAAACGCATTTGATATTTTTTTAATTAATTACGAGGAGATAGCTTACTTTTATATTGATCGAATGTCAATTTTTTTTCGCGATTGGGTAGCTCTATCATCGTACTGTTTGCTTTTTGACTAATTGTTTTAGCAGTCAACACATTACCAACATGAAGTGATTCTAACATTAAAATAATGCCGGGCAATCCACTATATTGTTCAGGTCCCTCACTAATCGGGATTTTAGTAGTAAACCATGCTACCTTTTTTCCATCTTTATGAACAGCCTTAGTCGTTTCATACCCACAAATTATCCTTTTGCTTGTATTATCTATTGTCCAATCTTTAATAGTAAATAGGCTTTCTTCTACTTGTTCATTAGCCCGCATCATAGAGGAAATACCAATATACTTACCTAATTTAATATCTTTGTAGTAATCAATAAAATTATATTGAGTAGTAATAGGCTCTATACCTTCAATTCGCTCACTTCTTTTAAATAAATAGGAGGAGCGACCATCACTCCAATTCATTTGAAAAATGTGCTTGGTTGTTTTGTCATTAATTACCATTTTTTCCAAAAAGTTTTGTTGAGAGAGCGTCAAAGTAGATTTGTCTATTTTATTTAAACTTTTTTCTAATTCCGTTCCATCCCTTGTTAGCTCATAAATAATTTCTATGGATTGCCCGTAAAGAGTAAATGTTCGAATGTAAAGTAAGATGAATAATATTATCAATTTATGCATGGTAAAGTGAATTATTTTGTAATGAAATTAATAGTATTATACAAGAAGAAGGCACTTTAATTATCCTTTTTCTGGGACAATTAAAGTACCCTCGAAGCAACTCTCCCTTTAATCATTAAACATCAAAAAGGTATCAAAGGAGAAAACACATTACTATTGCTATGGACAGCCTACGCCGCTAACAAAACTACCATTTTCATGCACTGCTATTACAGTTAAACAATTAGAGCCATCATCAATATCATGAACACCCCATTCATCAATTAAAATAATTTTTTTAGGCTCGTTTTCAATATTAATTGCTGAAGCGAATAAGCCCATTGCAAATAATATTATTATCCCTAGCATAAACTTTTTCATAAAAAGAACGTAATTTTAAGAATTAATAAATAAATCATTGCGCTTTTGCTGTTAAGGTACCAAGCTCGCAGCATTAGCGCATTTCTTCCTATATTGAGATGCACCATCAATACCAAACCTAAAAAACAAAACCCTTCAAGCATAAGCTAAACTATAATATTTTGCTTATTTCCTTCTTTTACCCTCAAAAATCCTGCCTTTGTTTTGTTGATACAAATATAATACTACTAATTTTGATTTGCAAGTGCATAAAATAGGGTACTATTTTAGATGTTGGAAGATGTTGGAAGATGTTGGAAGATGTTGGAAGATGTTGGAAGATGTTGGAAGATGTTGGAAGATGTTGGAAGATGTTGGAAGATGTTGGAAGATGTTGGAAGATGTTTAACTATTATTTAATATAAAATTAACTTTTATTTTACATTAAAAGTTCATCTGCTGTACATTTTATCCAATTCTGTTATTCATGAGCATTTTTCTTTGCGCTGCTTAGCTCTACTTCGGAAAAGGTATATCGTTGTTTGTCAAATATTGTTCTAGTTTTTCTTTCTGGAATATAAATAGTAATGTCTAGATGAATTACGGTAGAGATAGCACTATAACAGCAAATAGTACATAAAATACAGATAATAATATCATTTGCTGTCGTTTTTCCTTGTGGTTCACTTATTATTACAGCTTGCGTTAATTGAGTTAGATTTTTTTAAGAGCCTAAAATTTATTTTTCTGTGATGATAGAACAGTGTCACGTAGCTGAAAACTGCGTAACTAGCAACACTATTACATGAAAAAATAAATGAGCGATCATGGCACTTTCTAATCCTATTTTCCAATACAGCCAACCAAAAATAATTCCACCAATCGAATTTCCAATTAAAATATAAGTTAATAATGCTGCTGTTGGATGCTCAATTGCATTATAAACAATAGAAAAATGTCCTAATGCAAAAATTAATGCAGATGTAAATATTCCGATCCAATAAACTATTTGTGTTGTCCCTTTAAATATTTTAGAATATAACCATACCATAAACGTCATAAAACCATACCTCGTCAAGATTTCCTCTGTCAGTGCCCCATACAAGAATCTTGTCGCTGGAGTAGGCTTTATAGAATCACCTAACATTTCGAGCTCTGCAAGTATTATCGGCTTGAATAGCACTTGTGTAATACTCACTAATATTACGGACAGAATACCTCCTAAAATACCATATTTTAGGACACGTAAAATAGATATACTACTATTCTCTATTCCAACTAGTTTTTCAATAATAGGAACTCTTAAGTTTACTTTTTGATAAAGCGTTGTCCCTACAAAGACAGCAACCAAAAGGAATAAAGTTGGATTAACCAGTACCAATAGTTTAATTTGTCTTTCTGTGAAACGAGCGTCAAGGATTGCTTTTATGTCTGGCGGATATTGAATATCCATAGTCAATAATGAAGCAATTCCAATCAATCCCAATGTTATCAGAATGATTCCTAAAAATAGATTCTTATTTTCCATTTTTAATTTAGTAATTAAAATGTTATTTAGGTTAAAAACCTCTATCTAATGACGAAATATAAAGTATTAATCCTCCTATCATAGCCAGTGAAAAACTAATTAATCCATGCAATATGGCAATTCCTAAATGGAAAGATATTCCTACATATAGAATTACTTTCCTTAGTGATTTGTTTAATAAAAATGATATAGAAAGCAACAATTCGATTATTAAAACAGACCAAGTAATAGTAAATATCAAATAATTTTTATAAAGTAAATAATTTACAAAACCTAGTAATCCATCATTAACTCCAAATATATTATTATTTAGCCAATAATATATTGCAGTTCCATCAATCCAATAAGTATTATTAAACTTTGCGGTAGAGGCAATGAAGTACAGTACACTCATCTGTAGAATGATAACATACCTTGTCAAATTGGCTACACAATTATATATTTCTTTCTTATTAGTCAAACTTACATCATGTTTTTGCCAGTGATTCTTCCTTGTATCTGTAAAACAGATTGGAATAAGCAAAAATGCCAATATTGATGCTATTTGATCACCACCCTCTATTAATGAAAAGGAAGATATACTAAAAGTTAGCCACCAGTAGAATACTGACGTAATAAATTGTAAGTATCCTGAAATTAAGATAAATAAACCTAGTATAGCGAATAAGACTGCAACGATGGGGGTATCTTTAAATATTAAAAAATAGTTTAATTGAGAATATAGTTTACTATCTTCAATATATATGTTATGTATGTTCATTGGGTTTATTAATTCGTAGGGATTATTAAATGTAATGGTTATTAATGTGCTGAAAGCCAGTATGCTTCTTGCAAGACCCAGTTTATTAGTATGAATATCAATTCTACCTGTATTATTTATAATCGCATCTAACATATGTTTTATAGATTTTACATGGTGGAAAGATGGTATTGCTTCCTCTAACCCAAGCCCATGGAATAGGTTTATAAATATGTAATAAAACATTCCCACAAATAGTTGGATTTACCCTTATATTAACAATTTCTCCTTGATTTTTTTTTGTATATTCTTTTTTAAAAACCAAGGGCATACTTTTAAACCCACTTTTTATTTCTATCCAATCTTCAGCATCAATTTGCTCACATAACTTACCAATTTCAATACCTTGAAGTCTTGACTCTCGTCTGAGTCCATAATAATTTTTTCTATCTGTATTTTTGATAGTCAACTTGTTCAGTTCATTATTATTTCTAATTTGATACGCATCAATTTGCTCGTTCATCGGGTCTTTTGTAAAAAATGCCCAGCCTTGCGGAAAGAACATTTTAATTCCAATCTTATATTTTTCCTGCATGTAAATTGCACTTGAAGGTAGATTCGCCACAAATACTAACAACACACAGAAAATATACAGGAAAATAGTAGTTGCAACTAGCATTTTCCTGCATAATAATTGTTTTTTATCATCTATCATGTTAGCTGATATATTACATATGCGTAACAATATTATCTATCAACTTTTCAGTGTTCAAGTCTTTACTGTGAGGTGTTCTCACGACTCCGACTGCAACTATAACAACCGCTACAATCGCTGCTGCAATAAATTCAGTTATCGCAATTGCATTAGTGTAAACAAAAACAGAGCCAGCCACACCTGCATCTTCTTTATTAACAATCATTTGTAACAATCCTTGTTGAATCTCTTTTATTCCTTTGCCACTTGATATATCTGATTTTACTTTGTCTATATGCTCTTGTGGAACTGCATCCACTTTAGTTTCAGATTGTACCATACGGCTACAAACAGATAAAACGTCCTGATTAACAGATAATAATTTGTCTTCAATTAGATAATGGTTCTTACTAGTCATTACTTGCTTAAACTTTTCAAAGTAAAACTCATCACTATTCTTAAGATTATGAATAATATTTTCTCTTAGACTTACGAAAGCATCCAACATTTTAGTATCATCCTTAAACAAACTCTCGGCATTAAAGTCTTCAGGGAACTCTAAAATCTCTGCAACTTCTCCTTGTCCAAACACAATACCCCTAAACATTTCTTCCCCCGAAAACTGTCTAGATGGATAAGCCTCAATCTGCCTTGAAGTACAACTGAAATTAATAATAATAAGAATAAGAAAATAAGAAAAAAACTTACTCTTCTGAAATAGACTGCGTGTTTTGATAATCATCATTATGAACGTTTTTAGTTTTATAAATAAATTATTGCGCTTTTGCTGTTAAGGTACCAAGCTCGCAGCATTAGCGCATTTCTTCCTATATTGAGATGCACCATCAATACCAAACCTAAAAAACAAAGCACCTCAAGCATAAGCTAAACTATAATATTTTGCT